>JBAXRP010000133.1:0-11694 GCA_037131145.1 Bacteroidota bacterium | reverse complement strand
CTATTGGCAATTCAAAATAGCACCTGTCAGCTTCAATTGCCTCCAGCTTTAGCTGTAGGTTAACTATTGGCAATTCAAAATAGCATTTGTCAGCTTCAATTGCCTCCAACTTTAGCTGGAGGTTAACTATTGGCAATTCAAAATAGCACCTGTCAGCTTCAATTGCCTCCAGCTTTAGCTGGAGGTTGACAAAGATTAAATTCAATTTTGGCTTTAGCCAAATTTTAAAGGTATTATTTGCCATCGGAAGTCCGACTTCCATCGTCATCACTATGTTCTCCGAAAATCCTCGGAGCATATTTATTATACAAGAATGAAATAATCAGCAACAGGATGCCGAGGGAGAGAAAAATTATGGTTTTTGAAATAGTATCAAGCGAAACGAGGTCGTAGAAAAAGAGCTTGATCAGGGTTGCGCCAAAGAGAATCATTGCGCCGAGACGCAGATGTTTTTTCTTTTTCAAAATTCCCAAAACGATCAAAATCAGAGAATAAATTCCGAAAAGAATACTTAAACCCAGTTTATAGGAGTGTTGCGAATGCGAAAGATCCATCCAGTTGATTAGTTCGTTGCTTGCAATAGTTAGCAGGGCTATGTGGAGAAGAAAATCGTATTCAGTTTTAAAATCAATGCGGAGAATATCCCGTTTTATGTAATCGTAAATAGCATAAAGCATCAACCCTGCAAAAAGAAACGCAACATAACGAATCACAATATTAAAACTTCCACGATAATAATATTCATTAAGATCCTGATTCAGGTAACTGTCGCGTAACTCTCCAATGGCAATAAGTCCAAAGGTTAGAAAGAGCGCCAGAAAGATCACATTCAAAATCAGATTAACAATACCAGTCGCATGATTTTTGATAATCCGGGTATTCACATAAGACAAAATGGAAAAAAAGAGCAGGGAGTAAACCATGATAGCTATGGTTCGGTACTTCACGATATCTTTATTCCAGACATACTGTGGCGAATCGAAATTGTGATTTATATCTATCCGCGAATCTGAATAATACTGAGTAAGGCAGGTACTGATTTCCAGGAAAAATGAAAAATAGAGAATTATGATAAGCATGGCAGGAATGGCAATATTCATAACCATCAGGGCTGCTCTAGGGTTTGTAAGGCTTGAAGTGAATTTCCGGTTAACGTTAAGCCAGGTTATAAATCCCAACGATGCAATGACAATAACCGAGGTTAAAAAGTTTATGTTTAATATGGGAAATATGCGGGTTTCAGGTTGATCAGGCAAATATTGATTATAAGCGAAAGACCAGTCGTGGATTAAACTGAAAAACACGAGAAACATCAATGGAAACGAAAGCCATTCGTAAACGGCGGTTTGTTTTGTTCTTCCGAGGAAGAAAAGAAGCGCCGCTTCGGCTGCCCACAGCAGAGTGACCCACCGTCCGTCAAACTGAACGGGTATGGCAATTATCAGAAAAACAATGGCAAGTCCGCCGATGAAATAGATCAGAGTTCTGTCTGTTCGCTTATTTCGGAAAATGATTCCCCAAAAAATCAGGTGAATCGCTGAATTTGCCAATGCAAATAGTCCCTGAAGGTCATCCGCAGTTTCATTCTGCCTTAACATCGAATAACCCAATCCAAAGAAAACAGCAGAGTTTGCGAGAAGAAGCAGGATGTCTTCGAGTTCAAACATCTCTTTTTTCAGCAGCTTGTATCCCATCAGAATAACGTAAAATATCAGGAAAAATATGGAGGCAAAAACCAGCCCCATTGCGAAGTTCTCAGCGGGATTATATAAATTAAAGAACCACTGAATAAAAATGAGCCATGTAATAATGAACGACGAGTATAGCAGCGGTTTCCAGTAGCGTTGAATTGAAATTATCAGGATTCCTGCATTAATCAGGGTCATATAGCTGAATAGTACTCCTACCCTGCCGCTTCCATCGGAAAGCAGGAACGGTACCGCGTAGGCGCCCACTAATCCAAAATGGGCAATAACCTGCCTGTTGTAAAAAATTGCTGCGCCGACAGTGAAAATTGTAATTAGCGCCATAATTATAAATACCGGAACGACGGGAATCAGGTCGAAAAAATTATAGGCGGCAAAGGTGATTAAATAATGGATTGCCATGGAACCGCTCATTAAAACCGCGCTGAAATTGTGATATTGTTTTTTCAGATAAAGTGAAAACCCAAGTAGTCCGAAGCCTATGAGATAACCCAGAATTATTCGCGTGAGAGGGCTTATGAGTTCATGGTCAATGGCATATTTGGCGCCTATCCCAACTCCTATAATGGTAACGGCGATACCGATTTTATTGATCAGGTTTTCGCCGATAAACTTTTCTATATCCGATTTTCGCTTTGGTTTCTCCTCCTCCGAAACTGTTGCCGTTACAAGTGGCTCCGGCTTCGTTTCTATTGTTGGCATTGTTTTTATTTCCGGGGAATCAGAAATAGTATCCGATGGAATTTTTTCAACTTCAGGCTGGTCGGAAGCATTGGATTGAAGGGTTTTAAAATAATTTATCTCTGTCCGCAGATCCTCTATTTCCTGTTGAAAGGCATCCTGACGTCTCCTGAGGGATTCAAGTTTGTGAAGAAGTTTAGGTACATTTTCCGGGATTTCTGACATGGCTATTAGGTTTGGATGTGCATCCGGGAAGTTTAGTTATTCTCCGGCTAACGTTACAGTTCCGTAAACCAACATTGATTTTCCTGGGTTGATAATCAGGTTGCCGCCGCCGGCGATAGTGAGGTTGTTGCAAACGATATTGCCTGACGCGCTGATAACGGGGTTGTGAGGCGTTGCCGGGATAGTTACATTGCAAACCGACCCCGGAACCATGCCTGCGCTCCAGTTTGCGGGATTGAGCCAATTGGAATCGTTGGCGCCGGTCCAGGTAAATTCGAGAAAGGATGAGGGTTCCTCAGTCCATATCTCAAGGGCGGGATCGCCGAAAACATTGCAGCAAAAGTGGCACCAACGTTGGGCGCCGGGTTCGAATTCTCCCGGAAGACCAATCCAGGGCGCTGTTCTGATCTTAGAGATCAGGTGAGCCGTTCCGATGTGCTTTTCAGAAATTGAATCATTATATAACGAGTTTACAAATTCTCTTTGCAGATGTTGTGAAGGTCCATCGGTTGTTCCCTGGTTGAACCATCCATAGCGCGAATTAAAGATTCCAGCCACGAGGAAGTTGTCTATCTTCACCGATTTGGCAGCAATACAGCCCAGATCAAACGCGCCATCGTAACAACCCTGTGTGTATAACAACTGAAAATTGTGAATTACTCCATTCACTTGTGAAAAATTGGCATTTGTGATTTGTGAAATTCCAAGGCGAAGCATACTGGTTTCGCTTGCATGTCCGAGGTGATGGATGAATGAATTGCCGAGGTTGATCTGCGTCAACAACTGTGAGGTACTCCACTGATAGATATTTACGGGCGGCGGCGCCGCGGAGTCATACAGCGTTTGGATTTGATTTGAAGCAGATGGAATGCCATTGGTAAAGTAGCCGTTATCGGAATGGTTGTTGATGAGAAGGTTCATATAATCTTTACCATAAGTTGTCGGACTGCCGGTAAGATATTCCCCTGCCAACAGCGGGCGGGAAAATTCGCCGCGTACAGGATTGGAACGATAAGCAACCGTTTTCCTGATCATTTTATGCAACTCCACTGTATCGTTAACCGTAAAGCGGGCAACGGAAATTTCGGGAAGAAGATCCGCGTTATCAGCCAATTCAGCATAGATATGGTTTCCGTTGGCGTCGTAGTTTCCATCAAGACCCGAATAGTAGAGGTCGGCGGGAATGTTTGAATCGGTGTATGGGGTTCCTCCCGAATTAACATAGCAATAAAAACCCCGCGCAGGAACCAATGGAGGATTTCCGGCAAGGAGCACATATTCGACGCTATGGTTCTGACGCTGATTAATAATGAAATTCCTGATCTTTTCCTGGAGGTCATATCCGCTCATTGTTGCGGAAATGCTGTCGGTTGTAATAACCCTTGCTGAAATTCCCATCGCGCCATAGAGATTAATCATCGGTTGAAATTCATTTTTAAATGCTGATGGAGAGACGATCAGATATTGATAATTGACAGCCGGAGATTTTCGTATGGGATAGCGTGAAGCCATTTCCGGATTCTGGGCAAGATACATTGCCGTATTTACCTTTTCATCTGATCTGATACACATTGAAAGCGCCTCTTGCGACTGAGCCGCCATTTGCGTATGAATCCTCACGGTAACCTTACTGAAATAGGACAACTGCCGCTTTGCCGGATTATATCTGACCGGAGTGAATGTGGCGAGAGCAAATGCAAAGCCGTTCAGGTACTGGGTCATCAGTTTACCTGTTGCGACAGCAGGGTAAGGTTCATCCTTTTTATATAGTTTTTCATTGATGAGAAAATTTCCTGAATCGGGTTTCGAAAGCGGTTGAACCTGCTGAGCCGGACGGAGTAGAAATTTTCCCGGCACAGAAACTTCATCTTCCCTGATAATCTCAAAAGAAACAGCCGCCTCGCCCGGAGGAAGCATCAGAGCCACCTTTTGCCAGGGAGCCAGCGGTTCGCCTGGAAATCCATAAAGTTTTGTGTCTTTAAAATTAAAAGTCTGGTAACCGTCTTTGGCGTCGAGGGCGTAATTACTGAAGTAATAGGTTTTTTCAACGATACCAGCTTTTACGGCGCCGAAACTCAAAAATAGAAGAGCAATTGAAAGAATGGTTTTCATTTTCTTTGGGTTATGTTTGTAACCCCAAACTTACATAATAATTGCGGATAACGCGCTTCTCACTTTTACTTAATAAGCCTAAAACCCATATTTTTGCTAATACCTGTTGTACTTCGTCAAACCATGGCAACCGGGCAAACACGAACCTCCGCTGTCGGTTGGGGCAAAATTAACCCTGAACTCCCATTTTCCATAAGCTACTTTATCAACAATCAGAAATTTGTTATTCGAGGCGTGAGCGTTATGGCATACAGAGCAGCTTCTGCCTTTTTCGCCGGTCAGATGAACAAAGTGAAGGTTCTGTTTTCCCTGGCGGAAACCTGTTGCCGTAGTAGTTTTTGATAATTCAAGCAGATCGCTGTCGTGACATTCAAAGCAAAAGGCGAAAGTATCTTTTTTTGCCGGAGCGTATATTCCCTTAGGATAAGCGCTGATAAGCAAATAATTATATTCCGAACCGTGCGCCTTATGGCAAACTGAACAACCGCCTTCAATTGCAGAATGAATTACCTTGCTTTTTGAGAGAAGTTGTTTGATATTAGTATATTTCCTGCCAAGAATTGATAATTCTTTGTCATGACAATTCAGACATATCTCCTTTTTCGTGGCAACAAGCAGTTTGTTTTCATCCGATGAATGGGGCGAATGGCAATTCATGCACTGTTTTCCATCGCTTACGGCAAGATGTACGACACGGAGCGTATCAATCTCCTTTTTCAATTTATCATGGCAGGCGTAGCATAAATCGGGTATTTTTTTTGTAAGAAAAAGCCCTTTGGGTAATTTTTCAGGATGGTCGGGAATATTCACAAGGTGACAGCTTCTGCAACTTTCTTTTAACGGTGCATGTAGAATCTTCTTTTCAACAATTGCGGCATGACAATCGGTACATTTTGGTTCAACCGATAATGTGGAATAATGATTCGCCGGGTTATTATCTGCTGTTTTTTCTCCAGAGAAAAAATCATTATTAATGAAATTAATCAATAAGATGACCGGCAGGCACATTAGAAAAAACAGACCATTTCCCATTTTAAAACCTTCTTGAAATCTGGATATAAGTTCCTTTCAAATTTATTTTATCGCCAATGTAATTACGCCTGTAAACCTCAACGCCGGCTTTGATATACAACTGATAAACAATTGATGAAAATTCAAGTCTTGCGGTGATCAAATCGAGGTCAATGCCACTTCCCGATTGTTTTCTGTAGGTCACATCGAGATTCAGTTTTGTCTGCCTGACTATTATATATTCAACTTTTCCTGCAACATCGGTATATCGTTGGAGCCTCGCCTCCGGTTCATTCAGCATCGTGTAATTTTGCATATTGCCGTTGAGAGTCACTGTCAGCTTATTACCAAAACTCTTTTGTAAGTTTATGTAATACCTTATCATATTATAGGGAAGAATTGAACTTTTGTAATTCTCATATTCCACGCCCCCGCTGAGCAAATTAAAAGACACACGGAAACCGGTTATATTCTGAGTGAAATAATTCAAAGTAATGTAATCCGTATTCTCCAGGTTATTATAATTCTGCAAAGATAGTCGGTAATAAATATCAAATTTCCCCTTTAACAATGAGACGTTTGCGGCAAATATATGATTGTCGGCATCGTACATATAAGAGCTTGGCTGTTTGACCCGGTAATCTATAAAAACTGCTCCATCATTGGGAATAAGTCCGCTGGGAATGCGGCGTATTTCAATATATCTGACTCTTTCAATTAAAATATAATCGAGTCCCGGCTGGTATATTATTGTTCCGGTGACATCTTTTACAACCACCGTTTGAATACTGATGTATGGTCGTCTTAACAAAACGATCTTACTGTCGGAAAGAATGTATTCTTCATTGACAATATTCAAATTAACGGAGTCGCTGGTATATTTCTGATGATATCTGAAATATCCGTAGGATAATTGCAATTGTCCCCAGGGAATCTTTTTATTATAGTTGAGGTCAAATCCGGTTTTGCTGTTATATTCATCATAAACTGAATGGTTCAAACTCGAATATTCAAAATAGAACCTTGAATCGAGGCTTTTAAAAAGTTTATGACTTAGGGAGTTCAACGAAGTATTTTGCGTTAGTTTGGCAAACGACTGGTTCAGGTTGTAATAGTTATAATTGGTGGTAAAATTAAAATTTGCCGGAAGTTTAATAACGAGATCTTCCATTGCCTGAAACCTGTTATAATTGTAATTTCCGCGCTGAAAAATATTTGAGACGGTTGTATTAAAGGTGAATATTTTCTTTTCTCCCAGGCTGATATTGCTGTTAAAATTGAGCTCATCCATGGTATTGGCTGTATAATAATTATTCTCATTCAGGTTGGAATATATTTTATGAGTATAAGCAAGGCGTTGTTTATCATATCCGGTGAAGGACTGTTCGGCTCTGCCCTCAAAATGAATTTGATCCATTTGCAATACCCGATCAGCCTGAATTTCGGTTTGCAACAACTTCCTGCGATATACATTTATAGAAAGAGGGATATATTTATTGCTGTAAATTATAGAACCTCCGAAATATTTATTGGTGGTTCTAATGTCGGTAAGGTTTTCACGCTTTGTATAACTCTCGTCAAGGTTTGCCGAACCAATCACCGTAATTTTTTTCCGGGAAAAGAAGGAAGTCAAAATATTCAGATGTTTTACGGTTCTAACTTCAGCCTGATCGGGCGACAACGAAAAATTATCACGGTTTGATTCGGGCATATAACCGGCGCCAAGTTCGATTTCGCAAAAATTGGGATGAAGAAGATAGGTACTGGCATTCAATGTAATACCTCCGCCGTAGTAAACGCTTTGTTGCCGCTCAACAATTTTTTCGCCGCTTTGTTCCTTATCTCTGTATAAACCTCTGAACACAAGTTCTCCTGAATACGCCCGAATTCCAAAAAATTTAAAGGAACCTGGGTTATTCTGTGAGAAAAGTTTCCCGGTTATCAAGAAAAAGACGAGAAAAGCTATGAAATGTTTTGCTTTCAATCTCCGGTAAATTATTTGAGCATTCTTCGATCATTTCCGCCATGCGGATTATGACAATTGGTGCAGTTAGCATCTGCAATATCTTTGTGTGCTTTGTTTTTCAATACCTGACCCGACACATGGCAATATAAACAAAGCTCCTGCTTTGTGCGGATCAGCAATTTCTCATTTCCCGACAAATGATGCTCGTGACAGGCAGTGCAATATCCACTCTCGACGGGTCCATGTACTTTTTTAAATTTTTTACTGTAATCAACGTGGCATTTATAGCACATAGCAGGTTGTGGCGCAACAAATTTGCCCATGGTATTCTGGTCATGACACGACCCACATTGCTTATCTTTATACGGTTTGTGGTAATTATATTTGTCCGGTTCAGCTTTCGCGGGGACTTCCTTTTTCCCAGGCGTAGCTATTTTTTTTTGAGATTCGTTGGCTTTGACAGATGTTTTTTCAGAGGAATCAGGAACTCCATCGAAAAAAAAAGCCAGTGTTTTACGCTGGGGAACGGTGGAACACCCGAACAAATTAAAGATCAGAGGGATTAATAAAGAAGATAATATCAGATAGCCGAATCCATTAATGTTGACTTTCAGGTTCAACTTTTTCAACATATCCATATATGTTTAATTTATCCGGTCCGAATTGGCTTGTTACCAAAATCAGATATTTCAAATCAAATCCCGGGGCGACATATTTTTTAAAATATTGCACATTATTATAATCAAGAGTTACTTTGGCAGGCAACCATAAGTCGCCGGGACCTTTGTAATTACCTCCAAAAAACATCAGTAACTTTCCATTTTTGTCAAACACCTGCGTATTTTCAAATCCGGCGTCAACAACATACAGGTTAGATTCGCGGTCAACGGCAATACCTTTGGGGCGAGCGAACTGTCCAAGATTTTCGCCATATGTTCCGACAGTTCCGACTATTTTACCGTCGTGAGAATATTTTTTTATTTTAAAATCTCCGAAGTCAGTAACATATACATTTTCATTCGTAACATAGATATTTGTTGGTGAAAATAGATAGTTAGAGCTGTCAATATTGATATTTGGGAATTTCTTAAGTAAAGGATAATCTGCGTCATTATTGTAAACATTGATTTGATGACCGGTAATATTTACAACCCAGATTTTGTTATCATAGATAAAGAGGTCCGTAGGTTTAAAATTTTCTTTCTCGCCAAAACTTGTATAATAATCTCCATCCGGAGTAAAAACTACAATTTGTTTCCGGTCGGCGTCGGCAATAAACAAATATCCCTTTTCATCGAGAAAACAATTAAGCGGGACTTTCAACGCTCCCTGCCCGGTTGGAATAAACTCTTGGAATGTGTTGTTACTCAAATCAATGATATCAATGCCTCGTTTGAAGGTATCGCATATATATATTTTCCCATTGTGAACGGTTACGCCATAAGGTTTTCCAATGTTCCTTACCTCTTCTGCCCCAAGGATGAATCTTCTGAATCCTTTCCGTTTTCCAACAACGTCGGTTGAATTGCTGATCCTGGTCAGAAACTGAATCCGCGCAGTATCGGGAGGCGCCGGGTAAATTACGAATTTTGCTACCGATTCAATTGGATGAAGGTGTTTTGAACATGAAACTAAAAGTGAAATTGCAATTGTAAATAAAATAATTCTTTTGATCATTTTGTTTTATTATAAACAGCGGGATAAATTGTGAGATTTTAATCGAAAATTCAAGGTTCAAGGTTCAAGGTTCAAGGTTCAAGGTTCAAGGTTCAAGGTTTTACTGTTTGGAGCGTACGAAAGTATAATTAAACAAAAGGGCGAAGTAAATTCGCCCTTTGCCATATAATTCGGATAAAACGAATTATACAATGGTTTTATTTATTATGACAAGTAAGACATAGAGCGCTTGCTGCATTACTTTTCAATAAAAGACTCGGCGGCGTACCGGCGGCATTATTGTGAACATCGTGACAGGATGCGCATTGCATTTTACCGCTAAATAACATGTTTGCATTTATAGTTCCACCGAGTCCTGAAGGCGTGGTAATAGGATTGAATAAACCGCCATCAATTGAAGCCAGCGCTGCGTCATAAGTAAAAGAAATAGGATGATCGTTACTCAAATCGGACGAAAGAAGAGTGGTTCCGGTAAGAAAATGAGTTCCGCCAGTATTACCTCCAAAATTTTCAAGGGCAACTGTTCCATCGTGGCAGCTCAGGCATAATTTTGAACTGGCGTCGGGCTGACCTACGGTAGCATTCATGGTAGCAGAAGAATAAGTTGTAAATGTTGCTGTCGTTAATTGATGATTCCATAATGGAGCATCAGGTAGCGTTATGGCATTATGCGGCGTATGGCATACTTTACAAATTTCACCGGTAGTATTCCATGTCTGGGCGCTAAAATCGTGTTTGGATCCGACAATTGTCTGTGCATTGATAACCTGCGCAAACAGAAGGAATGCGATTACGGTAAAAAGGATGTTGAATTTTTTCATGTTTTTTTCTTTTGGCGTTAGTGGAATATTTTTCGGTTAGTGCATTACAACAAACGTGCCAAGCGAAATATATTTTATAAAACCCATCAAACCCGACAGGTTTATGTCTCCACCGGGTCATTTCCCCCAAAATGGCTGGGTGATATAACCCACTACAGGTCACAACCGATATTTTTTGATTTTATATCTGAGTGTATCTCTTGAAATTCCCAGAAGTTTTGCAGCTTTTGTTTGATTGTTTTCAACTTTTTCGAGCGCCTTTTGAATTACCTGTTTTTCCAGCCTGAACAGTGAAAATCCATTCTCAGGAATGTCAAAATTGAAAGGAGACGAAGTAATATCCGAATAAAAATTGCCATCAGGTATTGCAACCTCATCAGATTCCTCATTAGCCTGGAGATGTACAATTTCACCCGGAAGGCTTTCAGCCTGCACTGTATTCATAGTTTCAAGGATGATAGCGCGTTCAATAACATTGCGCAGCTCTCTTATATTTCCGGGCCAATTATATTGAATCAATAATCCAATTGCTTCTTTGCTGATACCTGCGACATTTTTTTTAAACTGGTTGTTGTAATATTTGATAAAATTATCGGAGAGAAGTGGGATATCTTCTTTGTGATCGCGTAAAGGAGGAAGGTCAATCTGAAATACTTTGAGCCGGTAATAAAGATCCTCCCTGAATTTTTTTTCCTCAACCGCCTTTTTCAAATCTTTATTTGTTGCGGCAATAATCCTTATTTCAACGGGAATATCAGCCGTGCCTCCAACGCGCCTGACAACTCTGTTCTCAAGAACGCCAAGCAACTTAATCTGAGTAGCCATATTAACTTCGCCGATCTCATCAAGAAAAACAGTTCCGCCATCTGCAATTTCAAACAGCCCTTTTTTTTGCTGCTTAGCGTCGGTGAAAGCGCCCTTTTCATAGCCGAAAAGTTCACTTTCGAGAAGGGTTTCAGGTAACGATGCGCAATTGATGTTAACAAAAGGTCGGTCATTTTGAGAACTTTCATAATGGATTGCGCGCGCAAAAATGTCTTTACCTGTGCCGCTCTCGCCAAGCAGTAAAATGGTAGTGGTTTTGGTTTTTGCTATTTTTTTTGAAAGTTGAATAATTTGTTTTAATACCGGCGATTCGCCAATGATGTGATCAAAAGTAATCGTCTCCTTTTGTTGCCGTCGTAACAAATGAACCTCTTTGGAAATTGCAAGTTTTTTTTTCAGGTTGTCGAGCGCTACTTCAATTTCTTCAAATGAAAAGGGTTTATGAATGTACTCCCACGCGCCGGCTTTCATTGCGTTTACTGCGGTGTCAATGGAGCCGAAGGCAGTCATAAACACAATTGCTGTTTCATCATCCAGAGCTTTAATTTTGTTAATTACCTCCAAACCCTGGATTTTCGGCAATCTGTTATCTGTAAATACCACATCGGGATGGTGTTGTTCAAAAGCCTTGAGACCCTCTTCCCCTGATTCAGCCGAAATAACCTTATAA
>JBAXRP010000132.1:0-11742 GCA_037131145.1 Bacteroidota bacterium | reverse complement strand
ACTTAAAAACGATCAACTTTTTAATGCAGATAAGCAGTATTACTAATTAAAAAATCACATTATGGTAACTTCAAATTTTTTTAAAACACTTATTACGTGGGGAGCATTAACTCTCATAATGGGAGCAGTTGTATTCACTTCGTGTAAAACTTCCGTTAGCGGAAATGAAGAAAAAGCAGCTATTACCGATACCATCAACAAACTTATGGCGGAAATAGTCAACTATGCCGGTCAGCTAAATGTAGATTCTACTTTTAAATTACTGAGCCCCGACAGCGGTTCGATCTATATGTCAGACGGTATGCATTATTCAGCTTCAAACCTGAAATCAGCATTTAAAAAGGTTTACAGCGGGTTCAAAAGTCAGCAAATCAAGGTCATTTTTTCAGAAGTTAAAATTCCCTCGCAGGATTTTGCAATCTGGATCGGATTTTTAAAAAACAATTACATTACCGCCACAGATCAGGTATTTGAAGGTTATTTGTGCGAAACCTGGATATGGCAACGAAAACCTGAAGGCTGGAGGGTGATACATTACCATGAATCCATTCTGAAAATGCCTTCCGCAGAACAAAAATCGCTTGTGGAAATTGCTCTCGGTAAGTTGTCAGAAGAACTTGCATTGAAGCCATCAAATCCTTTAGATATTAGACCAGCCCTCACCGATTTCCTGAAGAAATATCCTTCTGTTTACGGAACAACATTCGCCTTTGCACCCACAGAAGTTGACGGTAAGATTCAGAAAACAGCGCCATATTTCTATCGCTCGGGCAATGAAATCAAACAGGTCGAAATTTCTGAATCGTATGACTATACGGCAAGTGAATGGTATGCTGTACCGACGAAAACTAAAGCGTCTTACTGGAGCGCGCCATATTATGATGATGGCGGAGGAGGCGTTGTGATGGTGACTTATGCGATTCCTTTGTTTGGCGGCGACAACAAGCTGAAAGGAGTGCTTACCGGCGACCTCGAACTCAAATAGCGATGTTATCATCCTATAATGTCTTAAAGAGAAAACGAATTACTCAACTAACAAATTAACCAATGAAAAAGTCAAATCCAGGAAATCAACCTGAGCAAAAACTCAGCGCAATTCATTATTCTGCGATCATACTTTTAGTCATGTTTTTCTCAGGAAGTCACCTCCATTCGCAGAATCAACCGGCTTCAGGAATCCAACCTAAAAAGGATGTACTGACGCCCACAGTGGCGGTACACCCCAGCCTGGTGATCGACGGCGTTTTTTGGGGAGAAAGTCGTCCCTTGCGCGACATTCCTCCATTAACCGCAATGGAGTGGCAGGAACTAAAACGAAAAGGAATCGAACGAATAATGAACCCTAAGATGCAATCGCGCACGTATCCATATAGCGATGTTGCCATGCCGAAAGGAGAAGACGGGGCGCGACAGCGGGAAATGGGATCGCGCAGATTTTCCCGTAGTCCGCAGGTTAATTTTGAAGGACAGACTTCCCTTTATACACCCTCCGACGCTAACGGGATGGCTGGTTCCGACTTCTACATGCAGACTGTAAACTGCGCTTATGCTATCTATGATAAAGAGGGCGATCTTCTGGCAGGTCCCACCAACCTGAACCAACTCTTCGGGAATGTACCAGGCGCAGGACGAAATGATGGCGACCCGATAATCCAATACGACGAACAGGCTGACCGCTGGCTGGTAACGGAATTTTCTGTGCCGAAAGACGGAACCCAGAACTATCTGCTTATGGCTGTTTCCACCACCAGCGACCCCACCGGCGCCTGGTATCAGTATTCTTTTGCGGTTCCGTTTATGCCTGACTATCCAAAATACGGCGTCTGGCGCGATGGATACTACTGTGGCGTGAATAATGAAGGTACAGAAAATGATATTTTCGTTTTTGAACGCAGCGAAATGCTTTTAGGCGGAACGGCAAGGATGGTGGCTTTCAAAAATCCTTACCGACCGATATCATTGGATAATTTCATGGTAACGCCTCCACTCGACAACGACATGACATTCGCCCCGGAAGGATCTCCCGGTTTATTTATAGCCTTTAACGACGACGCTACCGGAGGAGGAAATGACCAGCTCTGGATATATGAGCTTGCCGTTAACTGGAACGCCCCGAACTCTTCCACATTTAACCGCGTACAGCAGCTCGATGTGGAACCCTTTAGCGGCAATTTCGGCGCTGACATGGAAAACATTCGCCAAAAGGGAACCACCAGGAAACTTGACGCCGTTCCACAGGTCATCATGAATGCTCCGCAATACCGAAACTTTGGCGCTTACCAGACTATCGTGTGCTGCCATACAGTAAATGTTGATGGAAAAGGTCATGCGGGAGTGAGGTGGTATGAACTGAGAAAAACCGACACAACCTGGTTCATCCGCCAGCAAAGTACTTACGCGCCGGATACCAACAGTCGCTGGATGGGTTCTATCCTGCTCAATGGACACAATACAATCGGATTGGGATACTCAATTTCCAGTAATGCCGAGTTTCCAGGAATCCGTTACTGCGGGCAGTCGGACTCAGCCTACCTTGCAGGTAACTCTATTCTCGACATCGCGGAGGATACCATACTCTCGGGAACAATGTCGCAGTCGGCAAACAGTCGCTGGGGCGACTACTCATCTGTTTCGATTGATCCGTCCGACGATGAGACATTCTGGTACACAAACCAGTATAGCGGCGTTGCCAGCAATAAAACACGGATCGCCTCTTTCAAATTCGAAAGCGGACCGATAGCTGTCAATGAAATGACCCTCAACAGGATTTTCATCTATCCGAACCCTGCAAGCGGAATTGTTCAGATTGTACCTGCAACGGATGAAACAGCAGAACTGCATGTAACCGTTGAAGACCAGAATGGAAAGATCATCGCCAGGAAAAAGTTCAGCGGAAAGAAAGAATATAGTCTAAACCTTTCATCGGCTCCTCAAGGCGTTTATTACATTTTGATAAAAACGGAAGGCTGGCAGGTAACCAAAAAACTGGTACTTCTGAGGTAATAATCTGATCACTTATACAGCAACCTGATTAAATTATAAAATGCAGATCGTAAAACAGATAATAACGAATTAGGCATTTCACAAATATACACATGGAAACTTCAGATCAGAGAAAACAAATCGAACAACATCTCATCGAAAAAGCCCTTAAAGATGAGACGTTCCGGAAACAATTGATGGAAAACCCAAATGAAACCATTGAACTGGAGATTGGGATGAAACTTCCTATGACGATAAAAATTCGGATTCTGGAAGAAGACGCCCGGACTGCATACCTGATCTTGCCTCAAACAACGCTCAATTCAAATGAAGAAGAACTTACCGAAGCTGACCTTGCAACTGTTTCAGGTGGTTACGGTGAGGTAAGCCTTTCAACCATTTGTATTTCATGCACAGCAGGTTGTTGTAAAAATTAAGGAAAACTGGCAATTTTGCCGATAGAATCATTATATCAAATCTACAAAATGAAAAAGTTAAATCTTAGAAAACAACTTGAACAGAAACTCATCGAAAAAGCAATGAAAGATGAGACATTCCGCAAACAATTGCTGGAAAATCCAAAAGAAACCATTGCACAGGAGTCCGGGATAAAACTGCCTGAATCAATAAACATCAGGGTTCTACAGGAAGATTCCGAAACGGTTTATCTTGTTCTTCCACGAACAACAGATCGTGTATTGGAAGATGAACTCACCGAAACAGAACTTGCATCTGTTGCTGGAGGAGCAGATGGCTATTCAAATGGATGCAATGAAACCTACGCGTTGTTTTGCCACTGACGATTGAAGTCGGGGAATCATAAGAAATGTGCCGGCGTTGCCTCCTTCAGCGGCGTTTTCCCGGCGCCTGCTGAATTGTCGCCTGCTTGTGAAAAATCATTGGCAATCCTGCTGATTTTACTTTTGAATTCTATCAGATTCAAAGGCTTATTCAGCCATTCCATGCCTTCGAGGTTTCCGGTGTGAAATGTATTGAGCCGGTTTATAACATCTGTTTCAGAAATAATCGGCTGTCTCACGATATTTATCGAAGCGCCTCCCCAGTTAAAAGAAAATGTTGAAGGAATATTTTCCATATCAACCATCTCATTGGTATCATTTCGTGGCGCCAGCCTGTAAAGCATTTCGGCAATCCGGTTGAGTTCTTTGTCAATCTCTTCGAGGGTAAGCGGATGATCTTTTGCCGATAAATTCACTTGCTTACTAACGGTAAGGGATACAACCTTCCAGTCGAAATTCAAAGGAGGCAGAATGCCCATTATTTCAAACACATTTAGAGGTTCAGCACCGCCCCAGTTGTAAGCAAAGGTTTTAGTAATCCGCCTGAGCTTCATCAGCACATAAATTTGGGAAAGAATTGCTTTATCCTGTGCGTGTGAAAAAATATCCCGCCAGTTGAAAGAAAAATCTGAGGCGATACTCACGACGTCGAATAAATCTTTCGGATCATTCCGCTCCACCAGCGTATTTATTTTATTGGCGAGAATATTTTCGACGGTATCAACCGGAATCGCGCCTGAAATAACCGGGATTACCCGAAGTTCTGCAATATTATTAATCAGCTCGATCTTCATCTCCTCGTTCTCTGATATCCAAAGGCGAATAAAATCGGGGTAACGAACTGTTTTATTATCGGAGATGTGGAATTGTGTTTTAAGTATAGTCAGAATCTTATCTGAAGCGTCGGTAAATCTCTCATCCCGGTTGGCAAACAGATCAATATCAGGGCTGTGCCGATGATTTAAATAGAACCTTGCGAGAGCCGCGCCACCGGTAAGATAAAAGGGTCCAAAATGACCCGCCAGGGCGCTTAAAACTTTATCTTGAAGAGCGTATAGTCCTGTGTAATTGTGCGCGTTTGAAGGCATTGTTCATCTGCCTGTTATTCTGTTGAATCTGTGAAAAATTTTAATGAGTATCTTGCAGATACTGTCAGTGTTTAAAACCACTACTTTTCAGACATTGTTGTATATCAGATTTTGGCTAAAGCCACAAATTGCCTCAATTCTCTAATCCCCGGACTAAAGTCCGGGGCAATTCATCCGGGGCAATTCATCCGGGGCAATTCATCCGTGGCAATTCATCCGGGGCAATTCATCCGGGGCAATTCATCCGGCAGTTATAATTTGATCCCCCTCAATACCTGTTGCCCCGATCCTGAAGTGATGCGGATGAAATACAAGCCGGAAGGAAGTCCGTCGAAAACCTTTAATGACAGAGAAGAGTAACCCCGGAAAGTAAAATCCTCGGAATAGGTTATTTGTCCGGTTACTGTAAGTATCTCGATCTTCGCTTTAACCTCAAAGGTGGTTTTGTGGAACAGCGCCGGCGTTGAGTTAAACGGATTGGGAGTAATAGAAAAGGTATCTTTTTCGCCCGCGGTTACCGATGGAACTGATAGTAATAACCTTGCGCTCATCATATTTGGAATGCCCCAACCGTACAACTGGTCTGGCGCCGTAGATTTGGAAGCTGTATTCCGCACTGCATTGCGAATTTCCTGAGCGGAAAAGGATGGGGTTGACTGCCACAAACAAGCCAATGCTCCCGCAGTAACAGGCGACGAAAACGAAGTGCCGCTGCCCTGAACTACATTGCCCCAACCGGAAATAACCGTTGTTCCCTGACCCTGAGCGGTAACATCGGGTTTGGTGCGTCCATCATAAGTTGGACCGGTTGAACTGAAAGAGGCATAATTTCCGGAAGCATCCACAGCTCCTATTGAGAAAACGCTATCGCCATCGGCTGGCGCGCCAACATACTGCCATGCTGAACCGCCTTCATTTCCGGCGCTGTTTACTATAAGCATGCCTCGGCTGGTTGCGATATCGGCAGCCCTCGTCACCGGTGTTGTTTTACCATCGAGGTCGCTGTATGAATGATTGAAAATCGGATTATCGAAAGTAGTGTAACCCAGTGAAGAATTAATTACATCAACGCCAAGGCTGTCGGCAAATTCGGCGCCGCCCGCCCAGTTGTACTCTTCTATCAGAGCTTCATAATCCGCAACTTCGGTTCTGATCAGCCAGAATGAAGCATGTGGTGCGGTTCCTACCATTTCACCGGGCAAATTGGCTCCCATGGTTGAGAGGACGCTTGTTCCGTGAGTGTGCATATCATCTCCGAAAACGTTGTTCCCGGGGATGTTGAAATCGCGTGTGCCAAGAATCTGGTTGTTCGCCCAAAGACTGTCGAAAGCCGCTATCTGATCAACGTGATAAAAACCTGCATCGAGTATGCCAATCATCATACCCTGTCCGGAAAATCCAAGGTCGTGAAGACCATCAACAGAAATCATGTGAGCCTGGTTATAAGCCTGTCCGTAACTGATTGAACCGATTGATTTAACCGTGGATGCAGCAAGCGCCGGTTGCAGCGTAAAAGGTGGAATTGCGGCAACCTCTCTTATACCCTGTTTTTCGCCTGCCTTGCCGGGATGATCGCTAAGAACCTGGTCAATATGATCAACAAAAGGCAATACTGAAATAGCTTCAAGTACCCCAAGGTCATTGGTATTTACAACCACGGCGTTAAACCATTTTAAAGAGTAAACCACCGTAGCGCCTGTAGCCGCAATCTGGGTGATATAAGTTGGCGTTACGGGCAAATCCTTCATATCAACAGAAATTCCGCTGTTAGTGCGCCGTTGGAGCGACCGTTGCGTTAAAAATGCCGATGGATCCGACAATGAAAAAGGATTGTTATCCTTGTTCTTCAGAAAAACAACATGTTTCTGCTCCTGGGCAAAAATCCCAACAGAAATGATAACGGCTGAAATTATGATTAAAAAACGTCTCATGGTTTGTGGATATTAAGTGGTGAGTTTTTTTGCAAAGGTAATGTAATTTCCCTTTTTCGCAGCATTGCGTCATCCATTGAAATTCGGGAGTGGACAATAGCGTCGCTAACAGTTTTTGTCAGGGAAGCCAATATTTCTTTCAAAGCTTCTGCGCACTTCTTCGAAAGACCAGCGAGCGATTATTTCTTTTGAGGCAATGCCCATTTGAATTGCAAATTCTCTTGAAATAGTCATCTTATCTAACAATTCTACACATTGGGAAATATTGTTAGATTCGAGAATATACCCGTTTTCGCCGGGTTTAATCAAATCAATCGCGCAACCCGATTTATCGCTTACCAAAACCGCTTTGCCACATGCCATGGCTTCATTTACTACCAACCCCCAGGTTTCGCCGGGTCCCTGGGAAGGTAATGCAAGAATATCGCTCAGATGATAAATCACAGGCATCCGGCTTTGGTTCTGGAATGGAAGAAAGTGAATGGCAGGATTCCCGGCAGATTTGGCTTTCAGTTGCGCTTCAAGAATTCCATTTCCAACAAAAATATAATGAATTTCGGGCTTGTTTAACCGGGCAGCCGCCTCAAGCAGAAGTAAGGGGTTTTTCTTGGGCTCAAATTTTCCGACAAACACCACCGCAATATCATTGGCGCCGATTCCCAATTCTGTTCGCCATTTTTCGGCGTCGCGGCGCATTTCTCCCGAAGAATCGCCAAAACGCTTATTGTCTATGGCATGTGGAGCAAAAAACAGATGGTCGTTGTGGAAACCATGTTTAAGATAATATTGCCGGTTATTTTCTCCCACGTAGAAAGCATAGTCGGCGCTGCGGTAAATAAACCGGAGAAACAACCGGCGCATAGCCTGTTTCACGCCACCCGTTTCATCGAGCAAAGTTGAATCGCCCCTGAAATAAACCGGAATCTTCCCTTTGAAATATTTCATGGCATGGTAATGGGCATGATAATTCCAGCCATAAACGAGGGCTGCGGCGGCGCCCCAATCCCTTATCATCCGGTTCAATTGCGGACAAACAATCCCGCGGAATGAACCTGGACCAGGATTTGATGAAACGTTATCGGCAAATTCGTAAGAATATCCATCAAGTAAAGGGATATCCCACTGAATAGTTTTCCCGAAATCCTTGTCAAACAGGGTTTCCCGGCTTTGGCTCCAGGTATAAAATACCTTGACGTCGAGCAGTTCTGATTTTGCAAGCATTGCGAAAAGTGGGGCATTGTATTGAATCGGATGGCTGCTGATGATTGCGAGTTTTGTTTTCATTAAATTAAGTTTACGATCAAAAACTTACTGTCCCATTACTGCGCATCATCTGAATAACTCCAAAGCGAAGCAAATCAAAGGTATCTTCCTGCATTGACATGCCAACAGCAATCCGCGGAAGTTGTAACAATTTCTTCTGATGCGACTTCATAACGCTTGCCGAAACCGTTGTCACCGCCGTTTCAAAATTGCATTTCCGGGCAAATTCATATTCGCGGGGCGAAGCCTCCTTTGTTCCTCCGAAAGGATAAGAAAAATGGCTGACCTTCAATCCAATCTCCTTTTCAATTCTCAGTTTTGACTGACTGATTTCATTAAAGGAATCTTCATCAGAAAGTTGCGATAACACCGGATGACTAACAGAATGTGCGCCAATAACGACCAGGTTGTCTTTGCTCAACTGCCGCACTTCATCCCAGCTTAGCGCAAGTTCTTTTATCGAACTATAAGGATCAACCCCGAATATCTGACAAAACATGAGCGCCCTTTCCCTTATCGTTAGCCTGGTTCCCTCTTGTATCAGGCTGTGAATTTTTCCGAAAGTCTCATTTTTTTCATCCGGTGAAGAACAATGAAATTGCATCGGCGCGCCAAACCATTCAAAAGAGAGTTTATGGTTCTTCAGAATGACGTCTTCAACGGTATTCCACCAAAGAATGGATTTATGATCCGGGAAATCGGCGGCGACATATAAATTCAAAGGAACATCGTATTTTTTCATCACCGGAAGCGCGTGATAAAGGTTGTCCTTAAAGCCATCGTCGAAAGTAAACGCCACAAATTTTTTCTTCAGGCTGAAACCTTTTGACGCCAACTCATCGAGACTTAGAAATTCAAAATTGTGCTTTTTGTAATATAGGATTACCTTTTCGAAATAATCGGTTGTAACTTCGAGATATGAATTTGACCAGATACGCTCCCGGGTAAATTCCGGAATAACTCTGTGAAACATCAGTATCTGCCCTACGCCGCCGTAAATATTCCTGATTGGAAATCCGCCTGTCAGCTTCAAATATTTTGCCGCCATTTGCATGGCGCGAATTTTTCCCGACGATTTTTCTTTCATCCCGCTTTCCGTTTATTCCGCGTTAAAACCTCTTCAAAAATTTTCACCTGCTCGCTGGTTTTGAAATCCGCTTTGTACTGACTAAAATTATCCCAATTCGTTTGGGGCTGGAACGGAAGCCTCGCGAGGATCTCCTTTATTTTCGGAGTTACTTTCAAGCTTAGTTCTTCCATCGATTCATCGCTGAAAGTAATGTAATCGCCGGCAGAAAGTGAATCAATGATTTTTGACACATTGCTGTTTTTGTGAAAAATAGCAAGTATGTTGATCTTCGCCAGGATGTACGGAAACAGCTTTGAGGCTGTGTAATCGGCGTCCTGAGTTCCCGGAATAATAGCAAAATCAGCCTCTTTGATTATGGTCAGCGTTTCAAAGTATGGTAATCTTACAACCTCTTCAGAAACAATATCCTCAATTCCAAACTCCTTCGCAAGTGGCATCACGGTTTCAACCGCGAGATGTCGGGGAGCATAACTCGTTCCGAGGAAATAAAATCTTATACGCTTAAAACGATCATCAGTTTTCCGGTTATCGCTTACCGATTTAAAAAGAGCGCGAATGGTAAACCACATTGGCGGTGGCGTTACGCCAACATAGACGATGTTGATGTTTTCGGCTTTCTTAAAATAGCGGTTTTGAATTTTCAGCGACTCGAGAACCTTGAAATCAATATCGGCGGCGCCGAAAGTTAAAGTAAGGGAAGGAACCTGGCGAAGAACCGGATATCGCTCTTTCAGCATTTCAATATATCCGGGAGCTACGGAGATCAACCCGTCGGCGTGAGGCATGGCGTAAGCTTCAAGGCGCTTGTTCAACAGATAATCGAACCAGAATTTTTTGGGTCGTTCGGCGGGTTTGAATTTCAGATAATAGTCATTTCGCCAGGGATCCTGCATATCAACAACGAAGGGGATACCATATTTTTTCTTCCAGAGTCTGCCCATTGTCAGTGATGGAAAAACAGTTGTGGAGAAATAAACCAGGTCAAAACTGTTCTTTTTCAGGTTCTGTTTTCCCCATTTCCAGTAATACCACAACGACCGCAACCCCAGGTTTCCCAATCCGAATTTGCGGGTTAAATGAGTTGGAAACGCTCTTACATGCTGGATTTCCATATTTTCGGGAATGGTTTTCAGGAGATTTTCATCCTGCGCCATTTCGATGTACTGCGGATCAACCGCTACAACAGTAGCCTTCCATCCAAGGTTCTCAAAAAAAGGCAGACTTTGCCTCACTCGTTGCATATCGGCGGCATTTACCGGGGGAAAGTGGGGGGAGATAATCAGAAGTTTTTTCATCAGATGATTTGCTTAATCCAACTTAATAACCAAACCTTTTGAACATCCCAGCAATAGTAAGAATCTGAAATGCGTAACGCAGTTTCTTTGGCAAGTTTCAGTTTTACGGGATCCGAAGCCAGGGTTGTGATCTGCTGAGCAAGCTGTTCGGGAGAATCATGACCATATAGGAAAACCGCCAGAGGCGCCTGCCTCGCAACCTCCTTTTGACCTTCAGTATCTGAGGCAATCACGGCAATCCCGGCAAGCAGATATTGCATAATTTTATTGATGATGGTTAATTTCCGGTTTATTGGATCGTACAATTCTGCCGCTAATCCAATATCGTGCTCTTTGATCCGCGAAATCAATTCCACATGAGGAACAAGCTCGTGGAAAAACAGTTTGTGTCCTTTATTAAATGGGAATATCGCTCCAAACTCAGCTTTATAATTTCCGGCAATACTTCCTCTCAGGTGTAGTTCGATTGGCTTGGATACCATAGCGAGCGCCTTTGCAACTATTTCAAGTCCGCGGTCGGGACCGATGGTTTGAGAATACCAATGAATAGTAGTCGCATCTAAGTCGGTTCTGTCTTTATATTGATCGGCGTCGTTTTTACGTTCTGAAAGCGGAAATACATTATTTAAAACATTCGGCGGTTTCGCTCCGGCAAATTCGGCAAGCGCTTTGGAAAGACTTGCTGAAGTTGTATAGGTTAACAACCCGTTTTTCAAGGCAAACCGCTCATATTTCGCCATAAGTTTCGAGGGTCGCCGTTTGTCCGACTCGCCTGAAAATGCATGGGAATACCAATCCTCAAAATCGAACGCAACTTTAAATCCGGCTTTAATCAGTTTGCAGCCCAGCGCTGTAGATATCTCTTCGTGACAGATATACAAATCGGCTTTTTCCGCTTTGGCAATTCGCAGGTTTTTCCAGTATCCGTAACCCAGTGCGGAAATGGTCTGAATGCCGAAACGGGCAACCAGTTCTTCGGCTAACCGTTTCACAATCCTGTTTTTCAGGATGGACAATTTTGAAGCCTGCCCCGGTATCAGGTTGATTGCCCCTATAAACTTTATTTCGCTTGTGTTTATGAGTGTTTTGTCCTCGTTGAGGAGTTTACTGAGCGCGAAAGTTGTGAGAATGGTGACATCGTAGCCCGCTTCATTTAAAGCGGTTGCTTCCTTTACTACGCGGGGGTTCCGGCAAAGGTGACTTTGGGTGAGGATGCAAATTCGTTTCATGCCTGCCATTTAGTTAAATACTTATACTGCTTATCTGCTTTAAACAAGTTGATCCTTATAAAGG
>JBAXRP010000131.1:0-11814 GCA_037131145.1 Bacteroidota bacterium | reverse complement strand
GGACGAAGGACGAGGGACGAGGGACGAGGGACGAGGGACGAGGGACGAAGGACGAAAATCGCGGGATGGTTAAAATTGGAGATAAAATTGTTGTCAGAATTGTTTTAACGGTTGACCGCGATTTGGAGTTTGTACAGATGAAGGATATGCGGGCAAGCGGATTGGAACCAAACCCCACCCCCACCCCCCTCGCCAAAAATGGTGGGGGCTCTGACGGCGAATTATCGGGCTATCGTTATCAGGATGGACTCGGATATTACCAGAGTACAACCGATGTGGCGACTAACTTCTTTTTCGATTACCTTCCAAAGGGAACTTACGTGTTTGAGTATGGTTTGAAAGTAAATGCCGCTGGGGATTATTCCAATGGAATTACTACTATCCAGTGCATGTATGCGCCGGAGTTTGCGGCTCATTCGGAGGGAATCCGAATAAATGTAAAATAGGATGATTTACTTTCAGGTTTCAGATTTCAACGTCCGATTCCAAAAATCAGGTCAATTACCGGGAGTAAATGCCATTGTGGTCCGTAAGGATATCTTCCGAAACACAGTTTATAACCGGCTTCAATGCGGATTGTCTCCTGTTTTGAGGTATATGCAAGTACCCCCTTGTTTTCGAGGAAGTAGTTTTTTTCTGTGCCGCAAATAATGAAATTCTCCACATTGAAAAGCCATCCCAGACGGGGAATAAATTGACCCCTGAAATCAATTCCCACATCAAATTCGGGTTGATTATAAAACACAGCGAGTCGCGGATAAATCAGCGGAAGATCAATAGTGGTTCTTTTATCAGGCTCGGCACATTTTACCGCAAAGGTTATTCCGGCATGGGCGGTCAGGATGGACTTTTTAAATGGTCGGTAAGAAACCAAAAATCTGTTGGAGATCGCAAACATCTGCGGAATGGTAAATTCAGGGGAGATTAAACCGCCTGTTCCCTTCCTTGCTACGAGTTGCATGAACAGTGTCGGATAAAAAATCCCGTGTTCGGTTGCCAGCCGGAAACCTGAATATTCACCCCAGCCCACTTTTATCTTCACCTGTGGCATCACAAAAATCATCAATGGATGGGCTGAAAGTTCAAGATTTTTGGTAATGCCATATCTCGAAGCGGTGAAAAGTCCGAGTTCACACCGGTGTTTTGGAATATTACAGGCAGTTCCATCCGTCCAGTAAATCTTTGTGAGTGAATCCTGAGAAAATAGTCCGGTGAACATGAAAATTCCGATGAGGAGAAGTAGAATATTTTTCATTTCGGCGATGTTATTCTGGTAAAGGAAAAAGAACGCTGACCGGTGCGTGATCCGATTCTCTTGTTGCCTCCTGATGGGTGACAACGGAATTTTCGACCCAGCGATAATTGGTAAAAAGGTAATCGAGTGTGCGGTCCCAGAAATGGTTTGGACGGGTAGTGTGAGTAAAATACCGGAACTGGTTGTTTTTATAAATGTCGGCGGGAACGGCGCATTGGTAAGTTGCATAAAGCGTATCGAGAAAATGTTTTTCCGGATCATAATTGCATCCCTCTTTATGCATCGGATCATCGCCGGCGCTATGAAATGATTCCGATGAACATTTGTCCTGCATACAATAATCTGTTGTATCGGAGCCTGGCGGAAGCGTGTTCAGGTCGCCGCCGGCAACAAACCATCCGCCATTTTTGGCGATGCGATCCATTTCATCCTTAAACTGAGTGATGTGTTGGAGTTTTATATTATACGTGGCGGTGGCAGAAGCATGAATATTCACAGTATAAAAGTTGTTTATATGCGGAATCTCAATTCTGGCGGTAACCATGCAGCAACGTTCATAAAAATACCGCGTAACCTTGTCCTGGTCGTCGCGCAGGGCAAGCTGAATTCTTTGGGCGTCGCTGATCTTCCACCGCGAAAGGATGGCATTTTCTTCATCCATTCGTCCCAGACCATCGCTTGGAATAAATTGCGCTTTCCATTGGGAACCGCAAACTGCGTAGTTGAAATAGGTGTTATCAAGGAGCCATTGCAACTGATCAATATATCCCGATCGTTTTGAATTTATATCAACCTCCTGGAGAAGGAGAATGTCGGGTTTCACCTTGTTAATCTTATCCGCGATAAGCTGTAGAGAACTGTAAACTTCCTCTTCCGACAGCATAACCCGGTCGCCGCAGGCATCTCCGAACCAGAGGATTCTTCCTGCGCCGAAACGGATATTCCATGTCATCACGCGCACAGCGGTAAAGGTGTCGGGCACAGAAATAGTTGAACCGGCAGTATAATATATTGCCTCCTGAGTATCGTCGAACTCTGTGGCGAGCGGTTCACATGAAGCGATAAACAGAAAAGCAGAAGCTGCAATAACCGCAAAAAGCAGCCGGCGTAAAGTAGAAATATAAAGCAACTGATGAGAATCCATAGCTTGAACTTTGATTTGCCAAAAGTAACTTAACCTTCCGACCGGAAAAAATCTTTCTTTTCATTTATCTGGTAATTTTTGCAAATCGCGGAATTTAATCTTGCACAGGTCAATAAAAGAAAGCGACGAGTTACCGAAAATAGTGATTAAATAAGAAAAAGTAACTTTGCAACCCGTATTTCTGTGAATTTCTGATAAAATCTTATTTTCTGCCGGTGAATTCCGTGTTGGATAAAAGGCATTAACAAGTAGTTTTGCGAAGAATAATGAAGTTTATGAATTTTTAATATGAATCCTATGAAAAATACAATCGGCAGGTTAACTACCTATACAGCGGCAGCAATCTTACTCGGTTTCGGATTAGTCTATCTGTTGAGAAATAGTTTTATGCCCTACCATAGTGAAGCCATCTCCCTGGAATGGGATAAAGTTGAACCGGCAACTCAATATTTATTTCTGGCGCTTATGAGGGCAACTTCAGGAGGATTTATAGCGACGGCGGGCGCCATTATCTTTCTTCAATACAAACTACAGGAAAACAAACTTTCATGGATTCCTTTGTTAATCCTGATTCTTGGAACCATATCCATGCTGTGTACGCTATACGCCATCCTCACCGTATGCATCCACACACCAGGAAGACCGCCTTTCGCAACCGACCTGATTGGCGAAGCGCTGCTGATAGTTGGCTTTGTTTTTAACCGGAGATATCTGTTGAAGCAAAAATCGGGTTAACCCATCCGTTCAATACGGTATCTAAGGGTTTTAACTTTCTCATGCAGAATATTGAAAAACCGGTAACGCTCCTTAGCGGAAGTCCCGCTGATCATGGTTGATTTCTGCATCAGATTTCGGAGAGAGTTTTCAACCTGGTTACAAAAAACCGGATTTGTTGTAATCAACTGATTGATGACATTATAAGTATTATAGGAAGTTTTCTGTCCATCGGTTTTTACGAGAATCGTATTATCGGTTACCAATACTTCGTTGTGGAACAGTTTGTAGTTATTTTCAATTCCTTCAGGTTTATTTCCGAGCATATACTGAAAACCATATTCTGCTTGACTTTGCACATGATTGAGCCAGGCGTCCAGGACGTCGCAAAGCCGGAATACATCATCAACCCGAACGAAAAACCCGGATAAAAAGCAATATTCAATTTGTCGGAGTACGCTGGAAATTGTCTCTTCGCTCCAGATTTCGATGGTTGGGATTTTAAGATATTGCAAAAGCAACTGCCGTCCGGTTTCATAAAGACTTTCAGGCGCGTCGAGTGAAAGCATTTTATTTTCGTAACCGCTTGCGGGGATCAGCGCTTTGTTCCAGAAATAGATTTTGAAGGCGGCAATTTCCGGGAATTCGAAATAATAAAAAACCGGAATATCCTTAGCGGCATAAATTATTTCCCGCTCTTTTGCAGCATATATCTTTTTCATTGCCATCAAAAGCGACTGGAGCCATTTTTCAATATCAAGTCCATCTTCGCCAATCGCCAGCGAGTTAAAAATTACATGATTGCTTTTGAAATTGAAAAGCGCGTCAACCGAAACAGAATAGTGAAAACAGATGGTTTTCAATTCATCGAGAGATAACTCCTTTTCACCACGAATCCGACGGTAGGCGCTGTCGTAGCTTATTCCAAGGAGTTCGGAGAGATCGTGGACAAATGAGATATTCGGCGACAATCTGCTTTTGATTGACTGAAAAAGTGTTTCCTGAATAGAGGTTTGAGTTTTCATCGCCAAATATTTTCTGATTGTGTAAAGATATTCTAAAAAAACATAAGCTCCTATTTTGGTTTATCCAGGTATTTTATCATTCGGGTTATCAATTTCATCGTTCAGGCTCAATGGTAATGAAAAAGAAAAGGTACTTCCTCTCCCTGCTTCACTTTCAATCCAAATTCTTCCACCCATTTTTTCAATAAATTCCTTGCACAGCAACAGTCCAAGACCGGAACTTGGCTCGCCGTCGGTTCCGGTTCTGGAGGTTTGAAAATCAAGCCGGAATAAATTTTTGAGCATTTCAGGATTCATTCCAATGCCGGAATCCTGGATGGATATTTCAACGGTATTATCGCCGGCTTTTTTCGCCGAAAGACTAATTTTTCCTCCTTTTGCCGTGAATTTCACAGCATTTGAAACGAGATTTCTGAGCGCTGTCTTAAGCATGTTGACGTCGGCCACAACTGCAATATCATCCGGAATATCGAATGAAACTAAAATTCCTTTGGATTGAATAGCATCTGTATTTATGGCAATAATGTTGTAAACAATGGGTCGCAATTGCATTATATTCAGATGTTGAGGAAATAATCCCTGTTTTATCATCGCCCATTGCAGCAGGTTTTCAAGAAGCTGAAACAGATTTGAAGCAGAATTGCTCATACTTACGGCAATTTTTTGTATTTCATCCATTGACAGACTTGGCAAATCTTCAGCCATTATTCTGGTTAATCCGAGGAAGGCATTAAACGGACTGCGCAGGTCGTGGGCGATGATAGAGAAGAATTTATCTTTTTCGGCGTTAAGTTTCAGAAGTTCTTCATTTTTCATTTTGATTTCCTCCTCAGCAATTTTGCGCAGCGTTATATCGCGTGAAATTGCCAGAACTTCATTTTGCGAGAAGCTGACAATTCGTAATTCGAACCATTTCATGCCTGTTGGTAAACCAAGTTCGTACTCAAAAATCTGTAGATCGGCAGTTTCGATTGCTTTTGAAATTGCTTCCATTCCTTGTGCGGCAATATTTGGCGGTAATACCTCATGTAGTGTTTTACCGACAAATTCATCCCTCGGGATTAATAAAAGCGAGGTATCGCTAACTTGACAATTAATGAAGTACCCGTCGCGACTAATAGAAAAAAGTATATCCGGCATGGCGGCTACCGTAGCCCGGTTCCGTTCTAGGCTTTCGAGTAATCCCTGGTTTGACTGGCGCAGTAAAATCCCATCGGCTTCGAGTTTATCATTTTTCTGAGCGATAATGGCAAATAGCTTATTCGACATTCTGAAATAGAGGAAAATGCCAAAAAGCCCAATCAGTAGTATAAGAACATGGGCAAAAAGCAAATGCAGGAGTTGTTGTTGCTGCGATTCGGTATAGATCAGAGATGGAAAAGAGATGCTGATACCACCGCGTATATCGCCCAGCTTGTAACCTTGAATCGCATGGCATTTCAGGCAACTTTTTGCTGTAATCAAAGGCGCCATAAAGCGATACTCCGACACAGAATCAGCCTTGATTAATTCGAGTACTTCGCCTTTGTCATTTCTGAATGATTTCAGCGCTATGGTTTCCCATTCATCGGCTTTGTTTTCCGGACGTATCGGATTTAAACTGGTAATATGAAACTGGAGATCGTTTTCCGACTTGTTGATTTCAGCAATTTGCCGGGTCATATATGCCGGATTGATTTTTGTAAGTTTCATTCCATTCGTTGTTGTAACATCCCTCAACGAATCTTTTAACCAGGGATTGGGCTTGGTCATTTCAGTTATCGGTACATATAAGCCGTCATGTGATGAATTCCATGCGCGCGTAACCAGAATCTGGTCAAAAAACGACCTGGCTTTGTTCTCAACTACTTTTAACGTATTTGATACTACCAAATGATAATTCCAGGTATATGAAGATATAATAAGCAATGTCCATATAAAAGAAATCCAGATTAAACTTTTTGTTTTCATAATTTATCGTTCAATTTAATTTCTGATAATCGTCAATAGATTCAGAGAGATAATTATTTTCCAAACATATAAATATTCCCATCCTGAGCTCCTACCACGATTCCCGCCGAAGTCACCGCCGGCGTACTGTAAACCGGCGAACCGATTTCATAACTCCATATTTCTGATCCTGTCGCCAAATCAAGAATTCGTATTCTGCCATCGGCTGAAGCCAGAACAACCTGATTTCCTGAGATGACCGGCGAGGCGTCCACTTTTCCAAGAGCTTTGTATTTCCAGATGATATTTCCGGCTGAGGCGTCGTAGCAATAAACTGTTTTATTCTGGGAACCAATTATAACCTTGTTGCCGGAAACAGCCGGAGATGAGAGAAAAGGTCCGCCGCCCCCGGTTTTCCAAACCATTTTTTTCTTTCTGAGGTCGAAACAGAAAAATTCGCCGTCGTAATTGCCGAAGTAAACGCGGTTTCTGCCGATAGCCGGCGACGACGCCATATATGTTCCTATATCAATCTTCTCAATCAATTTGCCTTTTGTAGTATTCACGAGGTAGAGGTTGCCGTCGCATCCGCCGAAGATAGCAATTTTTCCGAAAAGCGCGGGTGTTCCGTTGATATAGTTTGCCGTTTCAAATTTCCATCTTGATTTTCCGGTTGAACCGTCTAAACAGTGAAGGTTGAAGTCGTAACTGCCAACAAGGATATCGTATGAGCCGTCATTTTTTCCCATGAGGATGTTTGGCGCTCCAGAAACTTGTCCATCAGTGGCATATTTCCAGTTTTCCTTTCCCGTTTTGGCGTCGAGGGAAAAGATAATTCCTTCGAGGGTTCCAAAGATTACCGAGGAACCGGCGAGGAGAGGAGGCGATTCAATGCTGTTTCCGGCGTTGAATTTCCAAACAAGAAGTCCGGCGGTATTTAGAGCATACAAAAATCCATCGTTGGATCCGATATAGATCATTCCGTTGCAAACAACGGCTGAGGATTTTATAGCATCGCCGGTTTTATATGTCCATAAAAGTTTGAATGGCGGTTTAACCATTGCAGCCGAAAACCCGGTAAGTTGAGGATCTCCGCGGAAGCCGGGCCAGCAGGCGGCGGTGCGCTCCTGTGCGGAAAGGGGTTTCCAGGTCAATGACATGCTTAGAAGAAGGATTAGAAAAATGAAGGTGGTTTTTTGTTTCATGAGTGCAGTATAAAACATTAATATTCGTAATAAATGAAAAACTCAATTCCCCTCAACCCCTAACCCCTTCTCCCTAAGGAGAAGGGGAATTCCCTATCCTTTAGGAGAGGGTTAGCGTGAGGTGATTTTGGCTTTTAAACCAGACTCTTTCATCTAAAGTGTATATTTTAATTATTTGGCTAAAGCCAATGAGCTTTTCTGTCATTTTACCAATAGCCGAAGCTATTGGCAATTCAAAATGCAGTTATCCAAAAATAATTAAAGCCTGCCAATCTTTTCCCACCCATTTCCGGTCATTCTGTAACGTTTTCCATATTCAACCCCCTCTTCCTGATCGAGGAAGGAGAGGGCGCCCGTAGGACAACCTTCAACACAGAAGAAAGCCGACCGCACGACGCCATCGCCTAAGGAGCCTCCCAATGGAACCCCAATATGGACGTCGAAGCCTCTGCCGATGAATGTGAAACCGGATTCTTCCTTGTATTTTGCAGTGATTTCCACACACAGCCCGCATTTGATACATTTTTCAGGTTCATAAACCAGCAGTTCGTGGCGGACAAGTTTTGTGAGTTTTTTTCTTGCCGGTCCTTCAAAACGTTTCCGGTTGGCATTGTATTCATCCGAAAGGATACGAAGTTTGCATGTAACCGGTTTCCGGCAGTCGCAGTGAAGGCAACGTTTTGCTTCCTCTATAGCTTCATCCGCAGTAAATCCATTATGCCAACCTGCCGCCGGTTCGATTCGTTTCCCTGCGTGGCTTTCCTGCAAGTATTCGTCAACCTCATCTGGCGCCAGATGTGAAATTGCCGAATGGAACTGAAACCTAATCCTTTTTGATCTTCCCGAAGTGAGGTAAAGGTCAGCCTCAATGGCAGCGAGTTTTCCCTGAGCTACTGATCTCACAGCCATCTTCTGATCTTTAATGGCGCCGCCACAACCAAATATTCCGGCGCGACCGGTTGCGCAGGTTTTACGGTTGATAAGGTTTCCATGTTCATCGGGCGGAAGCGAAAATGGCTCAAGTGAATTTATAGCAACATTGCCGGTTGCGAGAATCACAGCGTCGTGACCGGGAATGATCTCCTCTTCAAAACGTTTTGCGGCAATCTCCTGATTCGTCAATATGATAATTCCCATGAAAGTCAAACAGGAAATTTCGGCGTCAAGCGCTGCGCGTGGAAGTTTCTCTTCCGGGATGGAATACCGCATAGCGCCGCCAGGAGAGGATTGCCGTTCAAAAATGGTGACATGATAGCCCATCCTGCGAAGATAAAACGCCGCCGATAGTCCAGCCGGACCGGAACCGATTACTGCAACCTTCTTCCCGTTTTCAGTGAGATCCGTGATAAGGTTTTCCTTCCGGCGATCAACATCATCAGCGGTAAACCTTTTCAACATGCAAATCGAAACCGGTTGATCAACCGACTTGCGGTGACAAGCCTTTTCGCATGGAGCGGAACAAATATAGCCGAGGATAAGCGGCAGGGCGATCTCTTCCCTCACGATGTTCAGCGCTTCGCCGAAGTACCTTCCAGCAATCAACCTGTTCATCAAAGGGATATTCATGAATGCAGGACATGAGAGTCGGCAGGGCGCTTCGCAGTCGCCAACATGATCGCCAAGCAGAAGTTCGAGCGCTTCCCGCCGAATTTCCCTGATTTCCGGCGAGTGAGTTTGTACTTTCATTCCATCCTGAACTGGCATTGCGCATGACGGGAACATTTTTCCGGTGACAAGGTCTTTCACCATACAAACCATGCAAGAAGGATGATTTGTATGTCCTTCACTGTAACACATTGTCGGGATGTTAATTCCCACAGAACCGGCAGCCTGATGTACGGTAACGCCGGGGGCAACGACGATGGAAAGATTATCAATGGTTATCTTCATTTTCAGATTACAGTTACGGCGTTGGTGGGACAAACCTGCCGACAAATATCACATTTGATGCACTTTTCATGATCAACTTCATGGATTTCGTAGGGTTTGAATGCAATAGCGCCGGTTGGACAACGCTGGGCACATTTGGTGCAGCCAATGCACTTATCGTTGATTGTGTATTTGATAAGCGGCGCGCACTTTCCGGCAGGACAGCGTCCATGAATATGGGCTTCATATTCTTTATGGAAGTAGCGAAGCGTAGAAAGTACGGGGTTTGGCGCAGTTTTTCCGAGTCCGCACAAGCTGCCGGATTGTACGCTGTATGAAAGTTTTTCCAGATGAACAAGGTCGTCGGCAACGCCTTTGCCATTTCGGATTTTGTCGAGAAGTTCGAGCATTCTGCGGGTTCCGATTCTGCAAAAGGTGCATTTTCCGCAAGATTGGCTTTGTGTAAAAGAGAGGAAATAATGGGCAAGGTCAACCATGCAATCGCGGTTGTCGAGAACGATTAGTCCACCGGAACCCATCATGGCTCCTGCGGAGGAGAGCGCCTCGAAGTCAATCTTCATCTCTGCCATTGAGGCGGGAATGCATCCGCCCGATGGACCGCCGATCTGGACGGCTTTAAATGTGCGACCATCAGCAATGCCTCCGCCAATCTCTTCCACTACCTGCCGGATTGTAATGCCCATTGGGACTTCGATAAGTCCGCCTCGTTTTATCTTGCCTGCAAGAGCAAACACTTTAGTTCCTTTGCTTCCGGCAGTGCCGATGGCTGCGAATTTATCAGCGCCATTGCGGATGATCCAGGGAACGAGGGAGAAAGTTTCGGTGTTGTTTATAAGGGTTGGAAAGCCGTTCAAGCCACGAATGGCAGGGTATGGCGGTCTTAGCCTCGGATTTCCGCGGTATCCTTCAACGGAAGCGATCAGTGCGGTTTCTTCGCCGCAAACAAAAGCGCCGGCGCCTTCAAAAACGCGGATGGAAAAGCTGAATCCGGAATTCATCACAGATGTTCCAAGTATTTTTTCCTCCCGACAAACTACAAGTGCGTCTTTCACCCGCTCCACCGCCAGAGGATATTCTGCCCGGATGTAAAAGATCCCTTCACTGGCTCCTGTGGCATAACCGGCAATCAACATTCCTTCGATGATGCGGAAAGGATAGGATTCGAGCAACATGCGATCCATGAAAGCGCCGGGATCGCCCTCGTCGCCATTGCAGATGATATATTTAGTTGTCGCTGTCTGATCCCTTACCAATTGCCATTTCTTGCCTGTCGGAAACCCTGCCCCTCCCCTGCCGCGTAATCCGCTTTTCGTAATCTCATCAACCACATCCCGCGAGGTAAGTGAAGAAAAGCAACGTTGGAGAGCAGTGAAACCGCCATTCTGCCGATATTCTTCAAGACTGTTTGGCGAAATTAATCCGCGTTGTTCGGTAGCAATTGCCACCTGGGGATCGAGGAAATCACAAAGCGGGGTATCGCGCTGTTCGGCGCCGTATCTACTGAAGTTCACAGGCGATTCCTCCTCAATGGCGCGGTCGAAAATATGAACCAGCCGGGACTTCATTCTGTCAAATAAACCTATTGGCTGGAAATGGCTCAGAAGCGCCTCACGCACTTCGCCTGGTTTTATTTTTGTATAGAAAACGCTGGCTTCGCCTGTTTTGATGATCTCCATCAGTGGAACCTGGTTGCAAACTCCAACACATCCGACCTGTTTCACATTTACCTGAATACCAGTTTCGGCTAAGGTTTCTTCCAATGCCTGTTTCACTTCGGCGCTACCGCTTGCCATGCAGCACGAGCCGAGTCCAACGCGGATTTCGCCCTGAATGGTGGCAACTGAAATAGTTGTGCCCGCTTTTTTTCCATTTGTATCAATAACCTTTGAAAGGAAATCCTTCATCAGCGATTTTACATCTTCCGGCTTTACATGCCCATAAGTAATTTCGTCCACCCTGACCACCGGCGCAAGTGTGCAACAACCGAGACACGCTACCTTTTCGAGAGTAAAAAGTCCTTCGGCGTCGGTCATCGCCCCTTCATTCAACTTCAATTCACGGATAAAAGCGTCATATACAATCGTTGAGCCTTTTACATGACAGGCTGTGCCGGTACAAACGCGGATAATGTGCTTTCCTGCTGGTTCAAACCTGAACTGACCATAAAAGGAGGCGACGCTTTCGATCTGCGCGGCGGTGATTTCCGTAGTTTCACAAACTCGCTTCAACGCCTCACGCGGCAGGTATTTGTATTCCTGCTGGATAGCCTGGAGAATGGGGATGACGGCATCGGGGGTTGTGCCGTGATGCGCGATAATGGTATATACGGGTTTCAAACCCGTATCGGCCGATACGGGTTGTGCGTTGATGGTAGATACGGGTTTCAAACCCGTATCAAAATGCATATCACGTATGATGTTTGTCAATATTCCAATTTTTTGGATTGTTTGCAATGTATTTCCTGATTCGTTCCAACACATCATCATTTCGGACAATATGATCGTGAAAACGTCCCTGCCAAACGTTTATACCGGGCGATTTGCGTAATTCATTGATCCGGCGTGCCGAAAATGTTTTTAATGCCCGCACGAATTCAAATAATCCGTGGCGTTTGGGGGATGTAGAGACGGGTTTCAAACCCGTCTCTACGAT
>JBAXRP010000130.1:0-11962 GCA_037131145.1 Bacteroidota bacterium | reverse complement strand
AAAACCAATCTTTTCAATCTACAATCATGTCATCCCTTCGGGATTTGGTTGCAAACCAATCTTTTCAATCAACAATCATGTCATCCCTTCGGGATTAGTGAAAACAAAAAAGAATGAAAAATAAAACCCGATGCCGAAGGCATCAAACATTTATAGGAAAAAAAGATATGATAAATTTACGACTCCGAAGGAGTGGACGGTAAAACAACCTGAAATAGCATGGCAAAAAGCATCGACAGCATCAAACACACCAACGAAACCCGTGCCCACATCCCCAGCAGGGAAGAGGCCGGTTACGAAGAGGCCAACGAGAACGTAAAATCGGGCCATAAGGTTTTAGATTTGCCCAAAAACCCGGTGACCCACCGCGGCCAGGATCCTGAACTTTTCTGGCTGAACAAATACGGGAACGACGACCGCGACGACCTTTTGCGCGTGGACATCCGCAGCCTTTACCGCCATGAGCACATCGCACCGGAAAGGCTCATCAAGAACCTCTATAAAATCGCCGAAACCAAAAGCGACCAGTTGGGGCTTTTCGACATGAACACCATTTTTGGCAATGCTCTTGAAAAAGACGAACTGGAAAAAGTTAGCGAATATTACCGCCACCAGGATGGCTGGACCAACCGGCTCATCCAGGGCGACAGCCACCTTGTGATGGCAAGTTTGCTGGAACGCGAAGGGATGGCAGGCAAAGTGCAAACCATCTATTTCGACCCACCTTACGGTATAAAATATGGCGGCAACTGGCAGATCAAAATGAACAACCGCGACGTGAAAGATGGCAGCGACGAAGCGCTCACCGGCGAACCCGAACAGATCAAAGCCTTCCGCGATACCTGGGAACTGGGCATCCACTCCTACCTCTCCTATCTGCGCGACCGGTTGCTGATCGCCAAGGAGTTGCTCACCGAAAGCGGTTCGTGCTTCGTGCAGATCAGCGATGAAAACGTGCACCTCGTGAGAAGCGTAATGGACGAGGTGTTTGGGAGCGAAAATTTTGTGAGCTTGATTCCGTTTAGAAAAAAATTGATGCCATTAGGGTCAGTAACTCTCGAAGGAATGTGCGATTACCTTGTTTGGTATTCCAAGAACGTTGAAAAAATTAAATACAGATTAATATTTAAAGAAACTCAACCAAAAATAGAGTCAAGATGGACAAATCTTGAATTATCTGATGGATTCAGAAGAAAACTTACCAAGGAAGAAGGAGACAACATTCAACTATTGCCTAAAGGAAGTAGGGTTTATCGTCTGGTTTCCCAGCGAGCCCCTTCATTTTCTGAAGCAAACGTATATGAGTTTACTTTTAAAAATAAAAATTTTATTCCACCAAAAGGTGGTTGTTGGGTGACTTCAAGAGATAAAATGGATCTCCTCGCACGCAGGGATAGGTTAGAAGTCGAAGGGGATAATTTAAGTTATATCTACTATCATGATGATTTTCCTTATTCCAAAATAAATAATTTCTGGGATGATACTTCCCCTGCTCAAGGCAAAGAATATGTCGTTCAAACATCAAATTATGTAATACAGCGTTGCCTTTTAATGACCACCGACCCCGGCGATCTCATCCTCGACCCAACCTGTGGCAGTGGCACTACCGCTTACGTGGCCGAACAATGGGGCCGCCGCTGGATCACCATCGATACCAGCCGGATTGCAATAAATATCGCCAAACAGCGTCTGATGACGGCAACCTTTCCGTTCTACAAACTTTACGACGAAAAGGGCGAAGACATACGGCAGGGTTTTATTTATAAAACGGTTCCGCACATCACCCTGAAAAGCCTTGCCAACGACGAGCCGCCAGCCACAGAGACGCTTTATGACCAGCCGGAAATTGACCGGGGCAAACTGAGGGTGAGCGGCCCGTTTACAGTGGAGACTTTGCAAAATTTTGAACCGGTAAACCCGGAAGAACTGGATGACGAAATCCGGGTGAACGAAGCCGAAGGGGCGTTTGAGGAGGTGATCAGGCAGCATTTGATCAGCGCGGGGGTGAAAAACGGGCGAAAAGATGAACATGTTGTTTTTACCCGCATCGAATTGCTGAGCCACACCGAACTTCATGCCGAAGGTTTTTATCAAACCGCCAAAGGCGAAGCAAAAGCCTACTTTCACATCGGTCCGAAATTCGGGACAGTGAGCAGGAACTCGGTGAACAATGCCATTAAAGAGTGCCGCAACCGTGGCGACGCCGATTGGCTGGTGATACTCGGTTTCAGTTTCGAGAGCGATATTTCAGGCGGTTTGCAAACTACCAGCGTAGGCGCGTTTGAAGTTACCAAAGCCCGCATCCACGACGACCTGTTGCAGGAAGGATTGAAAAAGAAGCCTGCCAAATCTGCGGCAAGCTTTGTCACCATTGGCGAACCCGATATCGCCATCCACAAAAGCGGAAATACCGTTTCGGTGGAGATCCAGGGTTTGGATATTTACGACCCCATCAAAGACGAGGTGAAACCCCGCAACATCCACGACATTGCCTACTGGATGGTTGACGATGATTACGACGGAAGCAACTTCATCGTAAAACAGATTTTTTTCTGCGGCGGCGATGCCCATGAATTCGACAAATGGCGGAAAGGGCTCAGCGAAGCCGCCAAACAGGACACCCGGAAAAAAGCAGAAAAAACCCTGCACATTGAAATTGACGAAGAGGCTTTCGACCGGTTGTATGGACACATTTCACACCCGATCGAAATCAAAAAGAGAGGACAGAAAGTCGCGGTAAGGATGATTTCTCAGTTTGGGGAAGAGAGTATGAAAGTGGTTGAGATCTAAAATTGTTTCCACCGGAGTATTTTATTTCAAGGATAAACCATAAAAAAAGCAGGTCCCTTTCAGAACCTGCTTTTCAGATTAATTCAGCAATCAGTACCTGATCACCTTTTCCATTTCAGTATTATCTCCATGCCTGATGTGCAGGAAATAAATCCCGGGTTTTTGTTCAGCGAGTGAAAACAGATGCGTTCTGCCTTTGTCGAGAATGGTCTCTTTGACCAACGCGCCGTAGGCATTATAAATCCGCACATTCACAGGCCATTCGCGATTATTGGAAGAGAGAACCAGATTGAACTCTCCGCTTGTCGGGTTTGGATAAATGTAACAAAATCTGCTTCCGGGCGGTTCAAGGTCATTCTCAATCCCGGTGAAATCGCCTTTTACCGTTGAAGAATCAGACGCAGTCAATGGATTAATAACAGTCCCCGGAATACAATATTGCCCGGTGGTAGTGATATAACCGTGCAAATAACCTCCCGGAAACACTCTTACTCCTGGCAAAAACCTGATTTTCAATCCGGCTATAAAGGTAGCGCTGCCTCCCGACTGCACCTGGAACACTGATATCCCCGCCACAGTTATTGTTTGAAGCGCATTGTAACATCGCGTATGACCGAAAGTAATTATCTGATCGCCAACTGATAAATTTTCAGGAACGCTTGGCTGTCCGTAGTAGAAGGGAATTGGTTTTATGTTGTTTCCTTCATTGTTTTCAACAACTACGCCTGCGCCATCGGCAACGAAAATTATGTACCAAATCTGTCCGAGTGGCCCGCCGGGAACAAATTGTCTCGTCGTAACTGCTTCAGAAGCGCCGGGTGGAAGAGCGTTGACAATTCCGAAACCGAGGTAAGTGTCATCCGGCGATTTGATATTATCAGCCGAAAGATAGTACTGCACCACGCTTGCAACCGCAGAAATTGTCCCGATGTTTTTTATAACGCAATGCATGTCTGCCGAATCTCCGGCAATTGGAATTGTATCATGGTACATTGAGGCTGAAATTATCACGAGGTCGCGCGGCGGCAAAGTAACGGTTATGTTGATGTTGTCGGTTGCCGTACACGCCAGATTGTTGGTGACAACCACGGAATAGTTGTGCAACCCGATACCTACCGTGGCGCCGTTGACGGTGATCGTCTGGGTAGTAGCTCCGGTACTCCAGAGATAGGTGTAACCCGGACCGCCATCCAGCACGATTGACTGATCGGTGTAAATGGTCGTGTCGTTCTGCAAATGCACGAAGGGGAAGGTCACCGTTTTAATGACGCTGTCAACGCAGGCAACATTGTGGGTGATTTTCAATTTGCATTGATAAACTCCCGGAATGGTATAAAGATGTGAAACGCTTCCATGTGTTACATCGTCAACAATGCCGTCGTTGTTGAAATCCCAGGCATACGTCGCAGCGGGGTTAACATTGGTGGACAAGTCGGTAAAGGCGACCGGCGTTGTTATACAACCTGGCACAAAGCTGAAATTGGCGACGGGTTGGGTGCAGGCAAAAACGGTAAAGCCCGCCCTTGCGTAATTACTCCATTTCTTTCCTGCATCCTTTACGCGGATATATGCATAATGAGAACCCAATGGCGTGGCTCCCAGCGGAATGCCGAAATCCTTGGTTACCAGCTCTCCGGCAATAACCGGGATCGGAGTCCCTTTACCCACGCCGGGATCGTTATCCAGGAAATATTCAGCATTCGTCAGCAGCGGCTGAGTTGTCGCAACATTTCGGTAAGTAGTGTCGTAGATGTAGAACAAAGCCGGAAGGTTATGGCTCCATTGCCCCTTCATATCCCTCACTCGTGCGGCTACATGATGGAATCCCACAAAAAGCGTATCAACAGTGTATCCGAAATCGCCCGCAACAGCATCGCCGGGTACGACTGCAAATGGTTCGCCGCTGCCAACGCCGGGGTCAGGTTTGTTGTTGACGTCGAGATCAACAAAATATTCGCCCGCTGTAATTGGCGGTTGGTTTGCCGGCGGTAACGCAATTTGTGTCGGAAAAACAAAGAATGATTGCTGTTTTATAATACTCCACCGTTTGTAAGTATCCTTCACACGAATAAAGACGATATGATAGCCTACAGACAAACCGGTCGCATTGCACCCGGTTACATATTCAACTGTATCTGCCGCGGAGATGTTCATGGGCGTAGCTAAACCAACGCCCGGATCTGTATCAAAGAAATACTCTGCCGTTAGGATGTTCCCTGCAACCACAGGATGAGTTCCGATCGTGAAGCTCTTCACAACCGGGCAATGCCCATCGTTCACCTGCACACTGTGGTTTCCAGGCGCAAGGTTATTGGCATAGTAAGTTGTTGCCCCCGATGTCCACTGGAACGTATAGCTCCCGCTGCCACCCGAAACATCAACCCACGCGCTGCCATTGTTGTTACCGCCGCTGGCATTGATTTTATGCAGGGTGACAACTGGTATAGAATGCCGCGCCACGTTTATAACCTGTGATTTAACTTCCAGATTTGTCGCTGTCCGAAGCCAGCAGTAGTAGCTTCCGGTATTTTTAGCATAGATGGATTGGGTAATTGCTCCCGTTGGCCACCATTTGTAAATATAACCGGGAGAAGCGACAAGTTGTACAGAATCTCCATCACAAAAGGTCGGATTCCCATTCACGGTAATCGTAGCCGGCGGCAACGGACCTACATAGACCTCCTTGAGAATAGAAGCTTTGCAGGTATCGCTGTTGAAAACGGTAAGTTTGAGGTTATATGTGCCGGAGACTGCGAAAGTGTGAGTAAAGTCTTTCGTGATGTAGTCAACAATCCCGTCATTGCCGATATCCCATTCATAAGTTGAAGTTGGCGTCAGATTTCCTGAGGTATTGGTATAGGTAACCTGTTGCCCCGCGTTGGTTGGAACCTTAGTGAAATTCACCGAAGGCGTTACACACAAAGTATTGAACACGTTGAAGGAAGTATTTGCATACAGGCTCCATACCCCGGCTTCGTCCTTAACCCTGATATAAGCGCGGTGTGAACCGGCAGATAAACCGGTTACAGGCAAATAACGATACAGGTTAATCAGATCGCCGGTTGGACTGAAGGTTATCGAGTTGCCTTTTCCAACGCCCGGATCGGCGTCGAAGAAATATTCGGCAGCCACCAGCTTCGGCTGATCTTTCGGTTGAATGTTCACTGGAATTTCGTTGATATAGATCCATTGCGACCTGGCGAGTCCCCATAATCCTACGCTATCCATCACCCGCACTGTAAGGTTATGAAAACCTGTCGGAAGTCCGGATGTGGTAGCAAGATGGTCAACGGCAACATCATTCCCCTTTGGAAACGATATAGGCGTTCCATTGCCAACACCCGGATCCTGATCGTAGAAATACTCTCCTTTCACAAGAGGTGGTCTGTTAACCGCGAGCGGCGGAAGAAGTGCGTTCACAAAGAACCGTTCCCACTTGACGATGCTCCATCGGTTGTAGGTGTCAGCCGCGCGGACGAACAACTGGTGGTAGCCGGGCATAAGCCCGCCAACCGGAATCAGCGTAGCATAATAGATTGAAGTTCCCCCGGCAATGTTCATGGGAGTAGCATTTCCCACACCCGGATCGGCGTCGAAAAAGTATTCGGCTTTCACGATGTCGCCCGGGAATACCGGATCGCTGCCAATTGTAAATTCACTTATCACCGGGCAGCGGCCATCGTTTACAGTAACTGAATAGTTTCCGGCTGCAAGGTTGTTTATAATGGGTTTGTTTTCTCCGGTTGACCAGAGGTAGGCGTAGTTACCGGTTCCTCCGGTTACATTGCAGATAGCAGAGCCATTCGGTTTTCCAACATTGGCATTGATGGTTACAATGTTGACCGTTGGAACAGGATAAACCGTGACATGGATCTTCCTGGAAAATCCCTGGACCCCAAAAATATTGGTCAACCGCACGAAATAGTCGCCCGATCGTGTTACCGTGATGGATTGAGTTATTTCATCGGAACTCCAGTTGTAAGTATAACCAGGTTTTGCCGTGAGGATCACCGAATTGCCGTCGCAGAAAGTAGTGTTCCCGGCGATCGTCAGACTGGTGTCTATTACCGGGCTTACCACCACCTGGCGGGTCATGGAGGCGTAACAGTTTGTAGTATTACGCACTGTGAGCCTCGCATTATAGAGTCCATATTGCGGATAGACATGGTTCACATTCGGCGTGTTATAATCAATCACTCCGTCGCCGTTCACATCCCATTCGTACAGAGCGCCGGGAGAAACGGCGCCGCTTATATCAACGAAATGAGTCGGATTGCCGAGGATATTGACAGTATCAACATTAAAGTCAACGGTGGGACAGGTACAGGAAACATTCAACACAGTGAAATCAATCCGCTTCCATAATCCTGTGATTCCTTTTTCGTCATACGGTCGGAGGTAAACGCGGTGCAATCCCGGCGCCAGTGAGCCAATACGGATGTCGCGTGTGAGGTCAATGGTTTCATAAATGTTGGACTTCACGATGGAACAATTCCGAACGCCAGGATCGGCGTCATAGAAATACTCCACTCCTGCGATATACTTGTAGTTTTTCGTCAGATCATGGCGCTGACTGTCATAAATGTAGAACGGCGTCATTGCATATTGCCCCCACTTTCCACTGGCGTCGCGGGTACGGATATAGAGATTGTAAAATCCTGTAGCCCTTGAGAGCGTGTAGAAATAGAAGTCGCGATCAACCAGGTCGCCGGGAGTGATTGGGATGTTGATTCCATTCCCCACGCCCGGATCAGTATTGATAAAGTATTCTGCCTGGGTAATAGGAGGCTGCACAGGCGGCCTCGGCGGCGATCCCGGCGGATAAACAAAGATCTTATGCCATTTATCAATACCCCAGATTCCGCGGGTATCTTTGGTGCGGATGTAGAGGTGATGATATCCCTCCTGGAGTCCGATAATCGGCACGGTGAACTTGTAATCAACAGTATCTCCTGACCAGATGTTGATCGGGATTCCATTTCCCTGTCCCGGGTCGGAATCAAAGAAATACTCCGCGGCTACGATGTCGCCTTGCTGAACTGCTGTATTGATTATGGTGAACTCCTTAACCACCGGGCAGTTTCCATCTGTTACTGTAACTGTGTAACTTCCCGGCGCGAGTCCGTTCAGGACATTTCCGGTTGCCCCGGTACTCCAGTTTACCACGTAGGCGCCTGTTCCGCTGGTAATATCCGCCCATGCCGATCCATTAGCGTGACCGCCTGTTGCGTTGAACGAAGTCAGCGTTACCGCCGGAACATCATGTACGTGAACATACACCGTTTCCGATTTGAGAGAAATGCCATAAGGATTGGTTACCCAGCAATAGTAACTGCCTTCGCTTTTAACGGTGATGGCGCGTGTGGTTCCGCAGTTTGACCAGTCATACCTCGTTCCCGCCTCATAATTATTGGAACTGAGGATAACCGAATCGCCTTTGCATAAAGAGGTCGAACCGGCAATCAGAAGGTTTGTAAGCGGCAACGGACCGGTCATCACATCCCGGAGGATGCTGGCGGTACAACCAATGCCATTAGTTACTGTCAATTTTACCTTATAGTACCCAGGGGAAGTGAAGGTATGAACCACGTTTTGTGTCGTATAAATCACCGTGTCATGGGCATAGATCTCCCATCTGTAAGTTGCAGCGCTCACTGTATTCGTGGACATATCCGTGAGATGACACGGCATGCCGTATGTAACGGTATCGAAGGTGAAATTTGCAATTGGGTAGCTACAGATTGCGGTATCCACGTGGAACCGGATCCTTTTTGCAAGTCCCCACAAATTCATTTGGTCCATTGCCCGGACGTAGAGGTAGTGATACCCCGTATCAAGACCAACGGATCGAAGATAACGGTCAACAACCACCGTATCGCCCCGGATGAGCGGCAGGGGAAACCCCAAGCCTTCGCCGGGATCGGCGTCGTAGAAATATTCAGCTTTCGTGATCGGGAAATACCTGGGTAGGATCGCCGGTTCAGGTTGCGGACTGAAGATGTAGAACTTCGTTGGCATGGCGATGCTCCATCGTTTGCCAACGTCTCTTGCCCTCACGTAAACCCAGTGAAACCCGGGCGACAGCCCGCTTAACGGAATGCTGAAATTACCAATTACCGTTTCTCCGGGCGCCATTGCGATGGGTGTGGCAAGACCCACACCCGGGTCGGCATCCACGAAATACTCAGCCTGTGTGAGCACCTGCGCATGCGACGTGACTGCTGCCAGTAATAGCAGCGCCAGAACCCGTAAGATTCGATTTTTCATCATGAAAAATCTTAATTCTGTTTCTTTGCCGTGAAATGGACATTTAGCGTTCCGCCTGCGGGAACCGAACTGCCGGCAGGTAGCGTGAGGGTCATCATCTGCGGGAAATGGGGGTTGGCCCCAACTTCAAACGGGAGCATCCCGCCATAAATACCAATATCAGTACCATCGGTGCCTGCGTTCTTTCCGGGAGAGGCAGCTTGCAGGTGGAAGTCGTAAGCCCAGCTAAAAGCTCCGCCAAGGGCAGGGAAATTGACAAACAACGGGTTGACGCTGTTCATATTTCCTGAGCCGATATTCCCGGCGCCAGGCATATCGGGGCACATGAAACCAATGTTTTTCGTAAAAGCACAGCCTGTGCCGCCGGTTGGATATGCGCTATAAAAAATATTGTTTTCGATGACCATGTTAAGACATCCGGCGAATATTGCAGAATTGGCTCTGTTGATGAAAATATTGTTTCGGCAAAATACAGTACTTAGATTCGGAGTAGCGGCGATATTAAAATAGGCTCCATTAAAAATGTTATTGTGTATATAAATGTTGTTAAGCTGTCCGGATGAGTATTGATTCGTAAATGAGATGGTTCCATTGATAATGCAATTTCTTACTGTGTCATTATTGTATAAATTGTTCTGACCATAATTTTCAAAACTTATATTAGCCAGCCAACATCTCTCAATGAGAACATTATTCAGTACGGGCGAGCCGCCACCGCTTGCAGGATTGAAAGTGAGAGTACTGCTTAGATTGAAACCCATGATTTTTGTCCCACTTGATCCGACAAATTCATTCGACCGGCTTAATGTGATCCCGCCAAGAAGGGAATTATTTCCATAAGGATTGTTATAACCGGCTCCAACAAGAACCAGCCTTTTTGCGATGGTAATATTGCCATAAGTGGTAGTGGATCCGGCAACCATTATGGTGTCGTTGGCGCTAAGCCCTGCGGCGTCTATTGCAGTTTGTAAACTTGTGTATTGCCCCGGGCTGTTGGGGTTGTTGCTAACGGTAATTACAACGGCGAAGGCGCCGGAGGTCATGGCAACGAAAAGCGCCAGCAAAAGGAAAGTTTTTGTTTTCATGGTTTTTGATTTTTAGTTAGTAATTGATTGGTTAGATGATATGAACTGGAAATTTTGTAAGAAGCGATGCAGGGTGTGAGAACCAGATTGCAGGAAGCAAGAGACAGGTATGGCTTTATATCTCATATAGTCTGGTGACAAAATTAAACAGAAAAATGAAAAAAACAACTTTTGGGGGTAGAAAATTTGGGAACATCATTCTTATCGGCTCAAATGCAAAACTTCTTTGTTTTTGCTTTTCAAAGTGACAGATCCTTAAAATTGTCTAATTTTATAGCACAAAACACGAACGGTTTTTTAACTGAAAACAACAATATGAACAAGCATTTAATGCATCCCGGACTTACCATTATTATTGCCGTTTCACTTTGGTTATCAGCGCCTTTTTTCGTGTCCGCACAAACGAGAGACGTCACGGTTACAATCCATCTGCGTGGCGTTTATGAAAGCAAGATAAGCGTTTTGGCGATGTCGGGTTCAAGGACATTTAAACCTGTAAATGAAGTTCCAGGTATAAAAAACGGGGAGACCGCTAAAATCACGGTTTTGAAAGAGAATCTGCCAGGGGAGTGCGTTTTACGGTTCGATTACAAGGAAAACGAGTCAAGTACGCCCTATCCTTCAGAGAAAAATATTTTTATCAATGAACAGGACCTTGAACTTTGGGTAAGCCCGAAATATTGCAACAACCTCGACAGCTCCTGGTTTCAGAAAGGTGAAAAGGAAAATACAACTTTTGTGGAGTTTTCAACGGAGAATGCGAAAAAGAAAGAAAAGCTGGGGCTGTTGCAGAATTTTTTAATGAATTATGATGATACTGAATCAGCATTTTACCGGCAGGGAATTAAAGAATATAACGAGCGGCGGAATAGCTACAACGAATGGCTGAAATTGAGGAAACAACAAGATAAGACGCTTTTTATCAGCAATATGTACGACTTCCAATATGTGCCGGAGATTGTTCTTACAGGTACCGAAAGCGACCGGATGCAAAGCATGATCAACCACTATTTTGATGGCATGGATTTTCAGGATCCGCGAATTGTTAAAACTTCCAATATAAACAAATGGATGGACAATTATGTGAACCTTTACGGACAGATGGCAACAACAGTAGCTTTGCGCGATTCTCTTTTCCCTGCCGCCGGAAAAAACGCAATAGAGAAAGTCAAACCGGGACATCCGCTTGTTTATGGCTGGATGGTGGATTATTTCTACAAAGGCTATGAGTCGAACGCCATTGACGCCGGCATGAAAGCCCTACAGCCTTACCTGGATGACCCAAACTGCCTCACCACCAAAAGGCAGGAGATCGAACGCCGGTTGAAAGGCATGGAAACCCTCGTGACTGGCGCAAAAGCTCCTGATATTTCATTGAAAGATTTTGAAGGAAATCTTTTTGAACTGAACCGGTATGAAACCAAGTGCAAGTACATTCTTCTGCTTTTCTGGTCGGCGGATTGCAGCCACTGTGTTGAAACCGTTGATAAAATATACCCCTGGCAGCGGCAATTGGATATTCAGCAGAAAATTGATATTGTTGCAATCAGTCTCGATGAAACTGATACAGATGTGAAAGCCTGGGATAAAAAAATTACAGGACTTACAGGTTGGAAACATATCCGGGCATCGGAAGGCGTCAGAAGCAAAGTTGCAAGCGATTACTACGTATTGGCAACGCCTGTGATGATTTTGCTTGATGCAAAAACCAGAGAAATTGTTGCCTCGCCAAATACCCTGAATGAGTTAATGACAGCCATCAAATAACTTACCAACTTACCAACTTACCAACTTACCAACTTACCAACTTACCAACTTAC
>JBAXRP010000129.1:0-12026 GCA_037131145.1 Bacteroidota bacterium | reverse complement strand
ACATAATGTTGAGGATTGAATGGATTGAATGGATTGAATGGATTGAATGGATTGAATGGATTGAATGGATTGATTGGATTGATTGGATTGATTGGATTGATTGGATTGATTGGATTGATTGGATTGAATGGATTGGTAAGCAGGTGAAAAAGTGGACATGTATAGAATATGGTTGTTAAACTCCTCCATTGAAGGTTTCCCTGATCGCATTGGTTATGGCGATTTGTTGGGCTACATTTTCAGCAAGGTTAATGAAGATAGCAGTTACGGGGGATTCATCATCCTCTGCTATCGGCATGCCTGCGTCGCCGGAATCGGCAATGGCAGAAACTATCGGTAGTTGAGCAAGCAATGGGACATTCAGTTCTGCGGCAAGTTTTTTACAGCCGCCTTGTCCGAAAATTGCATATCTTTTTTCAGAATTATCCGGAGGGGAAAAATAAGACATATTTTCAACCAACCCAAGAATCGGGATATTGATCTTGTCGTTTCTGAACATATCGGCTGCTTTTCGCACATCGGCGATGGCAACCTGTTGCGGCGTACTTACAATGATAGCGCCGGTGAGCGGAAAGTCCTGAATCAGAGTGAGCGGTATATCGCCTGTTCCGGGAGGAAGATCAATTACCATGTAATCAAGTTCTCCCCATTCAGCGTCGGTAAAAAGCTGCCGAAGAGCCATTGACGCCATAGGTCCCCGCCAGATTAATGCCTTTGACTGATCAACAAAGAAACCGATGGACAGAATTTTAACTCCGAGCCGCTCTAATGGATAAATATATGTTTTGTCATCTCTGTCGAATCCTGTCGGATGTTCATTCAACATTCCGAACATCATAGGAATGGAAGGTCCGTAAATATCGGCGTCAATCAGTCCTACACGGGCGCCTGTTTTCGCGAGCGCCACGGCGAGGTTCACGGCAACGGTTGATTTGCCTACGCCTCCCTTGCCTGAACCCACAGCAATTATGTTTTTCACATTTTTCAGCATGGCGTCTGCCTCGCGTCGTCGTGTGGTCACTCTCGACGTCATTACGATTTCTACATCCAGCAAAGGATTAACAAACTCATGAATCGCATCGAGACAAGCCTGCCTGATCTGATTTTTCAGCGGGCACGCCGGCGTTGTAAGCACAACATCGAATTTTACTTTATTTCCGTCAATAGTGATATTTTCAATCATGTTGAGAGTAATCAGATCCTTTTTCAGGTCGGGATCGTCAACATGCCGGAGGGCGTTTGTAATTTGAGTTTTAGTGATTTTCATTGTCAGAATGTTTGCCGCCAACTAAAGTTGGGCGTTGTTTTTAGTATAGCTTTTAGCCTGGATTATTTTTTAAAGTTATCAGAGGGCAATATGCTAGTTATCTGGTTCCCTTTTATTTTTATAAAATCTTAGTATGTCTAGTTTCCTGAAAAAAATTACATTGTCTTGGGCTGTTCGCTACTTGCTATATTTTGCAAAGTAGGCGTCAATCTCTGGTCGTAACTCAATTCCTGCTTTTTCAAAACAGTCAAGTAAGTCGTTATATGTTCCTTCTCCTGAAAGAAAATCCCAAAACTCATTGGCAACCATTACCTCTCTGTTCAAATCAAGCATTCCTTTCATTGTCCATCGTTCATAAGGTTTAGGTTCGTAGGGATTGTATGGTATTGAAATAAGTGTATTGACTTTTGCTTTGGGATGTTGGAAAAAATAAACAGCCAACCATTCAAGCATATTGCGTTTGTAAGAAATAAAATCACCTTTATTCGGTTTTACAGTTTTTAAATCAAACATGAAAATTTCATCCGAATTTGAAACAAGGAATAAATCAACTTTGACAGATTTTAGTGTTTTTTCAATTCCTTTTTGAGCAACTTTTCTAATTCTTTCAGTTTCTTCTTTTTTATTTACGTTACCTCCAACAGATAAATCATTCATGATTTCCTGAATTTCATTTTGTGCCTGGTCAGTAATGATTTTTCCAAGAACATATTGCGTTTGAACTTCTTTGAAAAATCCTTTCGCTAATTCTTTTGCAACAGGCTCATAAATTGAAATTCCGAAAGTAGTGTTTAATGATTGAAGAAATGAAAATAAAGCCATCCTATCTTTTCCTAACAAACGATAATGAAAAGGCATATTCTCAGTTTCAGGTTTGTAATTCAAAAATTTTTGTCGTAAACAAACTTTAATTGTTTCAACAATTTCTTCTTTATGTTTTATTATTAATGACATTGCTTTTCTTTTATTTATTAAAATAAATTGTTCCTATTCCTTTACAATTTGGACAAGCCATTTCTTCTACCTCATTAATACATTTGAAAGAAGCCATCCATTGACCATCTTCCCATGTGAACATTGGTTCATTAAAAAGTTTGGGGTTTTTGATGCCAAACATATTTGCAAACATTTTTAACGCTTTGCTTTCAGATGTGGCTTTAATTATTTCAGAGGCATATTCTTTCTCATTATAATATCTTAGAACATATTGGATTTCAAAATACTTTAGCATGTTTGAATCATTTTAATTTTAAATGAAAAATAATTTCAGAGTAAGCAGCTTTGTCTTTTTCTGTTCTGTTTAATACTGGTCGCTTGAATTGATTCACGATTTTCATTTCTGCGTTTTCAGCAATGGTAGGATATAAATTGAACTTGTCGTTGGAAACAAGAAAGATATTGTAATCGTTCGCTAAAAATTGCTTGCAATTGTTTAGCACTGCCGAAATTCCTTCTGTGTAAAGTCGCTGCGCTTCCTTTGTCTGTTTCTTTGAAAGTGGTCCGATTTCTAATTCATCGTGTCTATCAAAACCAAACAAGTCGTATGCGTAAGCATGTTGTTCGTGATAATCAATCAATCCAACATATGGCGGTGAAGAAAAAATTCCATTTATTTTTTTCTCTCTTACAATTTGTCCGAATGCTGAAAATTTCTTTTCGAGTTGTTCAAAGATATTGATGCTTCTTGAATCTCCTGTCAGGCAGAATTGATTTGTATTTGTTCGTAATCTATCAAACTCAACCAATCTTTTTATTGTATCTTTTGCATACCGTACCCACCAACTGTAAATAGAAAAAAGTGGTTTACAAACTTTTCCATGTTTGGAACAGTAATAAATATTTGAAATCGGTTCAAGTAATGTTGCCAGGTCGGCATGAGTCGTCGCTCTACATGACCTAACCGTTCTGCTTAAAATTATACTGATTATTTTTTTCGTTGATGGGTTTTTAATCGTCTTTACTAAATCAAAAACGAAATCAATTTCCTTTCTTACTGGTTGTAAATACCATTTATCCAAAAATGTCTCTTGTGAGGTTTGCTTTATTTGAACATTGAATTCAGCAACCAACTTGTCAAAGATTGGTTGAAACTCTTTAACTTTTTCTTCTGCATATTCAAACTCATTTATCTTTTCGTCCTTAAGCCAATGCTTGAATTCAGGTGAAGGAAAATATTTGTTGTTCAAAATATTCAGTTCTTCCAAAAGCCTTTCTTCAAATTTAATGTTTGAAATGTCCACAATAAATTGCCTGAGATGATTTGAAATATTGTTTAATTCAATCTGAACATCAGGTAAATTATATTTTAAAATTTTTGCATTTGAAATATGAGTATTAAATGCTGAAACATCAATACCAACAGCATTAATACCTAATTCATTTGCTTGGACAAGGGTTGTTCCGCTTCCACAAAATGGGTCGAGAACAATTTCGCCTTTCTTAAAATAAGTTTCTTTTTTGAATTCGTCAATGTGGCCATCAAGAAAATACTCTACAAGTTGTGGAATGTATTTTCCCTTATAAGGATGTAATCTGTGAATATGTTTTGTCGTATCTGTTTCTTTCAGGTAGTCAAATGAAAGATGCCAGTTCAAATCACTGCCTAATTGCTCTTTCCAGTTCACTTCTCTTTTGCCATAAAACGATTCGTAATATTTTAATAAGTCGTCTTTTCTAATTAAATAATTTCCATTATCCCCCGTCCTTCTAATCTTCCCATAGCTCACCAAATAAGAGATGTTAGAAGTTGTCACATCTTTTTTAAGATGTTCTGACGCCCAAACACTCGCTTCCTTTATCGTCAAAAATTCACTCATTTTTTTCTTTTAAATTATTTCTCTGTAATACCTCTGTGAATCTCGGTGTAATTCTAAAAAAGGCTTCACAGAGTTTTACTGAAGTATCGCAAAGGTTCGCGAAAGAACTCTTCAAAATTACACTTTTTACGGCAGGCTTTGGTGGGTTTAAAGATTTGGAGTTTTCCGCCTGGCGATATCCAAATCAACAAGAAGGACGGATTACGAATGGATTCTCACGATTTTACGCACGACCACCTGCTTATCAAAGGTAAAACGGACATAATAAACACCGGGGGCTAATCCCAATTTTATGGCGTCAAGATCGCCGGTATGCAGTCCCTCCGTTTGAGATTGGTTTTTTATTACCAGGAGACGGTTACTACCGGTAATATCATACAATTCGACCGATACGCTGAGAGATTTTCTGAGGAAATAATTGTATGTGATTTTTTCTGAAAATGGATTTGGAAACATAATTACAGATATTCCTTCATTCTGGTTTTGATCATCGGAGTTATTGATTCCGCCAATCGAGTTTCCGGCGTTGGTTTGATTAAGATTCAAAAAAGCCGACCGGGTATAGGTTGGTTGGTTTCCTCCTTGCGTAAGTTGCAACTCGCTTGTACTTAAAACAGGATATTTATATCCGCGCGCATACCAGAAATATTTGGTGAAGTTTGAAACCAGCGATCCGCAAACGCCGATCTGCAAACCTTTCCTGACAGTTTTTACGCGTAAGACATCCTTCAACAGGCGGTCAGGAAGAATCAGCGTTCCAAAAGCATCGGCTTCTACCGAATAATCGCCGGATAAATCAATCCTGTTTCGCTCATCATGCCATGCAACTCCTGAAAAAGGATCAGAATATGCATCTCCAAATTTTAACGGGAATCTCATTTTATTTATTGGATCAGTATAGATCATACTCATTTTAGTCTCCTTGTTCACATACCCTTTTTCCTGATATCCGTTTTCATCAACAGATAAATAGTATTCATAGCCATTGTCATTTAGAACGAGGTTATAGTCGTTAAAGCCGTCAGGTTTGCTCGCCGCCTGAGTCAAAGCCTTGCTAACCGGTGTTTTTCCGGTAAATTGCAGGTTTGAAAAATCCCATATTCGATCGGCTCCCGGAAGACCAGGTTCGATAAATGAAATTTCGGAGTATTTCGAAGAATCACCGGCTAACATAGAATTGGTACTATGAGTCAGCGCAATCTGTGCATTTAAAATGACAGGAAGTATTAATAAAATGGACGAGTTTATAATGTTTTTCATGATTTTTAAGTTTGGAACAAAAGTACAGAATACCCTTTAAACTCATCTACCCATTTTTGTTAATTTATTGTGAAAATTGGCGCTTTAATCCGGAATTAAGTTTGAACCTACTCCGAAAAGGAAACAATTTGGGCTAAAGTCTATTAACTATCTGGTTATCAATTGCTACGATCTTAAGGTCGTGGCAATTCCAGTTGCTGACATACCTGGCTTTAGCCAAATTTTGATTTTTACACTCACTTTTAAGAGCGCGCTCAGGTTTTGATGTTTTTTTCGGTATGGATTATCATTGAAAAAACAATAAATTTACAGAAAATATAAAATTTCAGAACCTATGAAATATATCGGAGCCCATGTAAGCGCGTCGGGGGGAGTTGAAAACGCACCTGTTAACGCCCATGATATCGGAGCGTCAGCTTTTGCCCTGTTTACGAAGAACCAGCGTCAATGGAAATCGTCGCCATTGACAAAAACAAGTATCAAAAAATTCAGGGAAAATTGTGAAAAGTTCGATTTCAAACCTTTTCAGATACTGCCGCACGATAGTTATCTCATTAACCTGGGTCATCCCGAACAGGATGGACTTGATAAATCGCGTGAAGCCTTTCTTGATGAGATGCAACGTTGTGAACAACTTGGCCTCGACAGGCTTAATTTCCATCCCGGAGGTTCACTCGGAAAAATCACTGATGAAGAATGCCTTCTCCGCATTGCAGAGTCTGTTAATATTACCCTTGATAAAACCAAAGGGGTAATTGCCGTAATCGAGAATACAGCGGGGCAGGGCAGCAATATGGGGTTTAAATTCGAACAGTTGCGACTCATCATTGATCACATTGAAGATAAAAGCCGGGTAGGAATTTGTATTGACACTTGCCACTCCTTTGCCGCCGGTTACGACCTTTCTACAAAAGATGGATTTGCTTCTGCTTTCAGCCATTTCGACGATGTTGTAGGGTTGCAATTTCTGAAAGGTATGCATATCAATGATTCGAAAAAGGGTCTTGGCAGCCGGGTTGACCGGCATGAAAGTCTGGGAAAAGGCGCCATGGGAATTGAAGTATTCAAATGGCTCATTCGCGATGCGAGATTCGACAATATTCCATTGATTCTTGAAACTCCCGACGAATCAATCTGGAAGGAAGAGATACAGCTTTTGTACTCCTTTTATTAAATGTTTTGGCGTGAACGTTGAAATTATTAAATTTGCTTCGGGCGTTGGGAATATTTGCGCTAAAAGTTAACTCACCTGAATTTCATGAATAAAACTATGTAAAACGTTATAAAATTAAAACCCATGAAAAAATCTACACTGTTTCTTTGGATTGTTTTTACGCTTATAACTCTGAAAGTAGCTTCACAGGATGCGGCTCCAATCCTGCTTGGTTTACCAACGCCTGCATTATGCCATGGTAATAGTAATGGCTCAATAGACCTCACAGTAATCACAGGAGCGCCGCCATATACTTATTTATGGAGCGCCGGTGCAACCACAGAAGACATCAGCGGATTAGCGGCAGGTTGGTATTCCGTAACCGTTACTGAATCGACTTCTCTGGCATCTACCGGCAGTTGGGAAGTGACTCAGCCTGCAGTGTTGGAAATAGTCCATGCCACCCCACGAAATCCTTCCTGCAATGGCGCAGACAATGGCGCTATATTAATTACTGTTACAGGAGGCACTCCCGGCTATACTTATACATACGAATGGAGTAATGGACAAACATCTCAAAATCTGCCCTGCTGCCTTTTTGCGGGGTGTTATACAGTTACAATAACTGACCTCCACGGGTGCCAGGCTTCCGGTAACTGGTGTTTAATCGAACCTGAAGCGCCACTTACAGTTGCCGGTAGCGTCGCATCTTTAATCTGCAACGGAGCTGGTAACGGGTCAGTAGATCTCACGGTAAGCGGAGGAACCTTTCCGTATGAATATACTTGGAGCAACGGGCAGTCAACACAAGATGTAAGCGGGCTTGCTGCCGGTAATTATTCGGTTACTGTGAGGGACGTTTTGGGTTGCCCGAATACAACTGAATGGACGGTTAATCAGCCAGAAGCAATCATACTCAACATTACAGAATCGCCTCCACTCTGCCACGGAGATGCCAACGGATCCTTAGACCTGACGGTTTCAGGCGGTACGCCTGGCTATTTGTACCTCTGGAATACCGGCGAAACAACACAAGATATAGCAGGCTTAGCGAGTGGTTGGTACTCAGTAACTGTAACTGATGCAAACACATGCCAAATCAACAGTAGTTGGGAGGTTACAGAGCCGGATATACTCACTCTTAATGGAAACGCCTCGCCTGTTTTGTGCAGGGGAAGCAGTAACGGATCCATTTCAGTTACTGTTAGTGGAGGAACTTCTCCCTATCAGTATTCATGGAACAACGGCGCAACAGTTAAAGATATTGCCGGGCTAACTGTGGGCTGGTTTACTGTCACCATAACCGATGCGCATGCCTGCCAGACCAGCGGAAGTTGGGAAATTACCCAGCCGGACGCGCTCTCGCTCAGTGGAACGGCATATCCTGTTTTATGCAACGGTAATAATACAGGCTCTATCGGAATTGCGATTAGCGGAGGAATTTCTCCGTATAAATACTTATGGAGCAACGGAGCAACGGTTGAAAATGTAACCGGATTACTGGCTGGTTGGTATGTTGTAACAATAACCGACGCTAACACTTGCCAAATCAGTAACAGTTGGGAAGTTATACAACCGAATGCATTCTCGCTCGCCGGAGAGCCAACTCCGGTAGTGTGTAATGGGGGAAATAACGGATCCATTGCCGTTTCAGTAAGCGGCGCAACTTCGCCCTATAAATATTTATGGAGCAACGGCGCAACTTTGAAAGAGATCACAGGGCTTTCAGCAGGTTGGTTTACTGTGACAATAACCGATGCGAACATGTGCCAGACAGATGGAAGTTGGAAAGTTATCCAGCCGGATCCGACTGCAATCAACGGGACGTTATCTAATGTTTTATGTTATGGAGGCAATACCGGATCAATCCTTATAACAGTTAGTGGAGGAACTTCTCCATTTCAATATTTATGGAGCAACGGCGCCACAGGGAATAACATAACCGGATTAACCGCAGGGTGGTTTACTGTTACAATAACCGATGCGAACAACTGCCAGGCAAGCAATAATTGGGAACTTACCCAGCCGGAAGCGCTTTCGCTCAATGGAACTGTAGTTCCTGTATTGTGCAATGGAGGCAATACCGGATCCGTTACAATTACGGTAAGCGGCGGAACTTCGCCATTCCGTTATTTATGGAGCAGCGGCGCAACGGTTAAAGACATTACAGGGTTAACGGCAGGATGGTATTCTGTGACTGTTTCAGATGGTAATAGCTGCCAAATCGGTGGAAACTGGAATGTTACTCAACCGGATCCAATATTTGTGGATGCAGGCGACGACCAGCAATTATGCCAGCAGAATATTACTGTTCTTTCAGGAAACTGGCCGCCCACGGGAAGCTCAGGTAACTGGACACTCATTTCCCGACCTCCGGGAACGCCGTTAGTCACTCCTTTCCCTGTAAATTCTCCAATCGCTACCGTGGTAGGTTTACTGCCGAATGAAACGGTACCGTACATATTCAAATATACCATTACAAAGTCTTTTCCCGACGGATCTACATGCACCGTTTCCGATAATATGCAGGTATTCAACAAACATTATCCATCGCCGCCTTATGCCGGTCCGGACAAGAATCTTTGTATGAATGTCCTTCCATTACATGATACAATGACTGCCAGCGCCTCTTTATATGGAACAGGAGTTTGGTCCCAGGTTCCCGGAGGACCAATAGCGACAATTGCCAATACTCTTGATCCACATACAGGAGTGACATACAACGCTGCCGGACGCTATGCCTTCCTTTGGACAGTTAACAATGGCTCATGTGTGCCAAACGAACCGAATCAGGACTCTGTTATTATTAAAATCTATACTCCGGCGGCAGTTTACGCAGGAGCGGATGTTATAACATGCAGCGCATCGCCAATTACAATATCAGATTCATGGAAATCCGATTCCTGTATGACTGTGCTTTGGAGTACCAATGGAACTGGCGTTTTCAATTCTCAGACAATTCTTCATCCAATCTACACTCCCAGCGCCGGAGACGTTGCAGCGGGAGGCGTTACTCTTACGCTTCATGGCGTTATTGGCTGCTGTAGCCCGTGCGGGCCTGCCACCGCTGTTGATTCCATGATAATCACATTTCACCACAGCCCAATCGCAACTGTTTCGTTTGTTAATGCAAGTTGTAATGGTTCCGATGATGGATCGCTCACCGTCGCTGTTTCAAGCGGCGTACCTCCATTTTTATATTTGTGGAGTAATGGACAAACAACGGCAACCGCAACAGGTTTAATTGCTGGTAGCTATACGGTAACCGTCACCGGTAATGATGGTTGCGAGGGAACAGCAAGCGGCACTGTGCATGAACCTGCGGTACTTTCATTAAGTGGCGTTTCCACTGACGTAAAGTGTTTTGATGGTAGCGACGGCTCTGTGAATCTCACTGTTTCGGGTGGAACATCGCCATACAGTTTTATTTGGAGTAATGGATCTACAACAGAGGATATCATTGGGCTTAAAAAAGGCGCTTATACCGTAACCATTACCGATTTACACTCATGTTCAGGCACCGGTAGTTGGTTTATTAATGAACCTCCAGAGTGGAACATCGGAATACTCGGAGATACAACGGCATGTTGCATTAACGGCGTTCCCGGCGCCCTTTATACATATACCGCTACGGTTAGCGGAGCTTATGCGCCGCCTGTAACCTATCAATGGGTTGTTGAAGGAGGTACAATTGAATCCGGTCAAAATTCGCTTTCGATTACCGTAAGGTGGAACTGCTGCGGAAGCGGTAAAGTGTGGCTGACTGTGCACCAGGGAACAATACCATGTTCACTTACCACCTTTATTCAGGTCATTATTAATCCTGCTCCTGCGCCGGTTATAAGCGGACCTGTCTCGGTAATTTCAGATTCGGGCAACGTCCAATATTGTACGCCATATATTGCCAACCATCTATATACGTGGACTGTTATTGGCGGAACAATTGCCAGCGGCTGGGGAACCAACTGCATAACAGTAAACTGGGGTCCTTACCCCGCTTGCGGATGCGGTGAAGTGACTGTTTGCGAATCAACGCAGCTTATCGCCGGCGGCCCTGGTTGCACTGCATGTACGACAATGAACATAAATATCTTACCCAATGGCTCAACAATTAATCTGCAAGGATTTGTCATGTATGACAATCCTCCGACGAACACACCGTTGAATGGGGTCGTAGTGACGCTGAAAAACTCGATGGGAAATATTTTAGGTAGTGTTGCCACTGCAAATAATCAGGCTACGGGCCAACCCGGATATTACTCCTTTACAAATCTACCGGATGGCGTTTATAATCTTTCAGCAACCTCGACTGACGCATGGGGAGGCAACAATGCAACCGACGCTCTAATTATTCAGTTGAATATCATTGGCATATATCCGCTCTACTTCCTGAGAAATACGGTAGCCGACGTTAACCAGAGTATGAGTATCACGGCGCTGGATGCACTTTACGTAAAACTTCGCACAGTCAATATGATTACATCATATCCCGCAGGCGACTGGAAGTTTAGAGACTCCACGTTCACCCTGACCGGCAGCGCCGTTGTTAACCTGATAGGACTTTGTGTTGGCGATGTAAATGGTTCAAACATCCCCGACGGTTTAAAGGGAACATCTTATGTTAACGCTATAAATGATGGCGTAAGGTTAATCCAGGTGAACGAATCGTTCAACTATTCAATCAGCGCCGGGCAACTGGCAGATCTTGGGGCTATGACGCTTCTTTTGGGATTTAATCCGAAGAAGTATAAAATAGAAGAGGTTGTTTCCTCGCTTGAAGGATTGGAGTATGGCATTAAAGATGGAACAATCGCGCTTGCCTGGTCCGACATAAAACCGATCTCAGTAGATGAAGGCGATCCTATTTTCGTTTTACGAATGAAGGCAAGAGCGCCTGTTTTCCAACCTGAACAAATCTTTAAAATTCAGTCTGAAAGTGAATTTGCCGACCGCAATGCACGGAAATATGACAATTACACGCTTAAAATGTCGGATGTAACGACCGAATCGCCAAGCGCTATTTTCTCACTGACCAACTACCCGAACCCATTTTCTGAAACTACTGAAATTGACTATACAATTCCTGTTGCCGGACATGTACGGCTTACGCTTACAGATATGGTAGGGATAACATTGAAAACTCTTGTAAACGCCAATCAGGCGAAAGGTTCATACACAATCACTATTGACCCGCGCGAGATAAATTTGAAAGCGGGTCTTTATCTCTACAAATTTGAAGTAGAAGGATCTTCTGAGTCGTATAAAAAAACAAACCGGATGATTTTTACGAGGTAGTGAATACTATTTACCTTATGCAAAAAACTCCGGGCTGCTTGTTACAGCCCGGAGTTTTTTTTATTGCGCGCCTGACAAGGCGGTTGCAATCAAATATATTTACAAAGGATTTCCATTAACTCCGGGTAGTCGGTTACTACAGGAAACTGAGGATAATCGGATATTACATTTTGCGGCGGACGGAAAAGAATACCTACGTCGGCTTGTTTCAACATACTGATATCATTATAGGAAT
>JBAXRP010000128.1:0-12084 GCA_037131145.1 Bacteroidota bacterium | reverse complement strand
CCCGGTATGTCAGCAACTTGAATTGCCACGACCTTAAGGTCGTGGCAATTGATAACAGATTGTTACTGGACTTTAGTCCAAATTGTTTCCTTTTCGGAGGAGGCTCAATATTTGACTTTACTGAGTTGACTAAGAGTTAATAATTATTTACTTTTATCATCTGCTTTCGTAAATGGGTTTCCATCAAACCTGAAAGCGAGGGAAACAAACCATTCGCACATCCATTGCAATTCGTGCAATGATCCAAAATCAAGGTTCTCTTTGATGATTTGTCCATCGGCATATTGCCCTTTTAATACGTTCTTCTGAACAAATGCAACGCCTCCAGAAAGCGAAAAGTTATCGGCAATTATTAATGATGGACCTGCCATTACATTTGCGATCCCGGTATTTGAGGAGAAATTTAAACTTAATCCGCCGGTAAAACCCAATTGATAAAAATTATTCGAAAACAAGGATCCCCATATTTCTCCTTTTTTCCAATCATGCTTTACCGTTGGTTTCCAGGTTACCATAAAGGTCGGACTGATGTTTTTCCAAAAGGTATTTGACTGATTGTTAAAAGATGAAATTGTAAATGATTTCCCAGAAGTATCTGCCCTTGAATAATAGTTGGTGACAGGATTCATGGCATTTGGGAAGTAGGTGAAGCCGTACATGATTTGCCAGGGGGATTTACGAGGTGTTTTAAAGATTTTGACCCAGGTTGCTGAAGTATCACTTTTGGGTTTCCCATCAAGATCATATAGTTTATATTTTCTTACAACCGTTATTTTTATAGTTTGATTATTTTTTATATCAAACTGTAATTTAAATTGGTATGTCGTCATTGATATTAGAGAATGTATATAATCAATACAAGCAGACTGGTTTTGATTTTTAGGGTCTAAAGATTTGCTTATTTTTTTAAGTTTATCTAATTCTAATGGTACTTTTGATTCGTCTTGTAAATTAATAAATTTTTTTTTAGTTTTCATATCTTCTGCTGAAAGGCATGAACATGCATCTCCTTGTTTTTCTAAAACGCTGGGAATAGGTGGAATTTCTTCTTCTTCCATATCAACCGTGAAGTCATATTGATTTTCATCAACACCCTTATATGTTAAATTTTTAAAAAGAATGAATGAATTTGAGGATAATTCAATTGTTTCCGTCGATTTTTTTTTGTCACTTAAGTCAAATTCTATTTGGCTTTGGCTGTTTAAGGTTATTATTAATAACCCTGTAATTATCAAGTTTGTTTTCATAAGGCATTTGGTTAGGTTATACTAATTGTGAAATTAATTTTTCTTTATTCGGAATTCTATATTTTACTAAAATGGGAATTTCGTCATAAAACTCCTGACATAGTTCAAAATTATCGGGGTTTCCCATCCATTCCGAAATTAATTTATATACATTTTCCTGAGGTTTGCTTTTTGAAAGGAACAATGCTATTAATCCAGAAGTATAGGCACAGGCATGAGAACTGCCTTGTTTTTCAACGCCAGGCAGGTAGCTGCTCATATCGACAGTGTTCAAATCGAATTTACCGGGACACGTCAGATTAATAGCAGGATCCGGCCAATAATTTGAAGATTTTAATCTTTCATTTTTGTTTTCTTTAGAAAATCCAGCAACAGCAATAACATTATTTAATCTGGCGGGTATTATTTGAGGATCGTGAAAGTCAGAATAATTCCCTACGGCACAAACAAAGACCACTCTATATTTAGTAGTGAGATTATCTATAATTTGTTGAAGTTTTTGTTTATCGTGTGCTAAATTATCTCTGTCTTTTGCAGAAAAACTACAATTAATAATGTAGTACTTATTTATATCTTGATGGACAATTTCTTCTACCAGAGTCAATCCATTAAGAAAGTTCATCCAGGAATTATCATCATTCTGAGTAGTATCTGCTTCCTTTTTACTTCGTAGGATTTTTACAGCGATAATTTCACATCCTGGAGCAACTCCGGGAAGCGCTTTTCCATTTCCTGCAATTATAGAGGCCATAAGCGTCCCATGCCCATCCTCATCTAATCCATCCCCTTCCGCACCATAGTTCGTTTTAAAAACGGATCTTGTCGTAATGCTTGAAATCGGGAGTCCGTCAATCTTTTTATATCCTGTATCTAAGGTGATTACTGTCACTCCCTGACCGGTATTCTTTTTCCAGATCTCATCAATCCCAAAATCGCTAATCCACCAGGGATATGATAATCTATCCACACCCCCGCTCCACACAAAAGTCCCATTTGCCAATTTGTACCAAATTTTGTTGTCTTTATAATTTTCACCGGAAACTGTTTCGGCAATTTCAATTTCATCGCCTGGCTTGTAATAGGCGTCGGCAGGATTATTATTGGGCAGGACTTCGGGCTTGCCGGTACGGATATTAAGATAGGTATTTATACGAGCCTTCATTATGCTTCACGATTTAAAGGAGATACGGAATTATTGACGTTTGCGTCGGCGGCGCTGTTTGTGGATTCCTTTGTGGATGTTCTTAGCTTCATCAGTTTATTTAGCAAATCAAACCAAAAGGGCGCTCCCAGTGAAATGGCTATGGCTGTGATGAGAAAGCCCCAGAAATGATGGAAGAACAAATAGAAAAAGTAACACAGCTTGTCGGGAAATGTAAAACCAATTTTCCCGTTACGAGTTTGTTTTTCTCCCGTAGTGAAAATAAGGTTTTCAATTGGTGGGAGACAAATTATTGTATCATGTCTTATAAAAACTTTTCCTGAGTCAGGCAACCAGGCGCCCAATCCAAGAATGGTATTTGCATTGGCAATGTCAACATCAAGTTTCTTTTTTACATCTAATAAAGAATCCAGTTTTTGGGTATAGGTTCTCAGGTCGGTTTTATTCATTGTAGAAGTATCAATTACAGATTTAGTATTTTGAACAAAGGCATTTGCCATGCTTACCATTTTATCCCTTGCATCTTTATCAACTGAGAGTTTATCTATAATTGAAAACGTATCAACGCAAAAAAACCAGGCAATGCAGAATCCAAGAATAAATGTAACTACCTGGATTTTTCGCTTGTACCATTCAATTGACTGCTCCATGGTACGGTCAAACCATCCTTCCATCAGAAGCTTAAATTTTACAATATCCCCATAGGAATCCTTCCATAAGTTCTGGATATATTCTGCTGTTTCCGGATCAAATATTTTTACATTCTCAACAGATTCTTTAGCTTTCTTTTTAGCGTTTAAGGCGTCTATTAAGGCTTTTTTTGAGGTTTTTTTGTTTGTTCCAGAGTTCTCTTCGGATTTAATTGATCCTTTTAAAGATTGTTTAGCTATGGCAACCATTTCGGTCGCTTTTTTTACCTCTTTTACTTTATCAACAATTTCTTTTAGTTTTCGCTCTATCTCTTCTTTGTTCATCGGAGCATCGCCCAAAATCATACTCATAACAGTCTTTGAAAAGCTCGTAGCTTTATAGGTGGAGGGTATTTTAAATACACCGGAACTGCCAAGGTATTTTATTTCCGGATGATTATAGAATTTATTGACAACTGTATTTTTTGGATTTTTCATCAGTTTCATGGAATCCCATAAACGAAACCACCATACTGTTTCTTTCTCATCATTCAACATCCTGTCAATTGCCTCCTTTAGATTTCGCGCCCTCAAACCAAGCTTCGTAGCAATTAATTCCGAAAGTATGGTTGCTAAAAGGCTATATAAAAGATAAATAAAAACCAGTCCGATGACCACATCGAGAACAACAGAATTAAACATAGTTCATTTATTTTTTCGCCTACTCTTTAACATGGATTTTCGGCATCTCCGCATTAATCTTGCATAAATTTTTACCAGACCCCGATCCCTCCTTTCCTGTGTCCACGGAGGATTGTGGGAAGTGCAAATTAAAACTCCTTTGACGAAAGCAGCCCTGATTCCGGCAAAATAATTTGTCGGACATTTTTTGGCTGGTTGATATAATTCGGACGACGCGCTATATAAAGGCTTCTCTTATCCTTTCGCACGATGCAAACTTTATCTGACTGGTTGCCTCCCAGAATATGGTAACATTTTGCATCCTCGCCCACATACATTGCCACGTGACCGGCTTTATGCCCTTCGGGGGTTGTCCGCACAAATACCAGAACATCGCCCAGCATCGGGTTGTCGGTATGAACTCCGAAAGTACCCCAGTTCAAAGCCCAAAGAGGATCTTTAACAACCTGCCGCCCACTTCGTTTTACGATGATCGCCATGAAAAGTCCACACCAGGGAATTTCATCGGCTTTATAAACTGAAGCAATATTGGCTCCGAGCTCAGCCGCCCACGATAGAATAACCGGATTATCAGCCGTGCCGGGCGATTCAATTACATCGATCAGTTTTAGCGCTTCGTTCAGCATTTTGGGCCCATTTTCGTTAGTGAGCCATTGATATTCTTTATGTATAGCCATGTGAAATTGTTTAAGTATTGTTTGTGAATAATTTTATTTAGCCCGACTTATAACTGTTAATAAATTCACGAAGATAATTAACAATGTTAGGACAAATATAAAGCATAAAATGAGAAAGTCAATACCGGCTCAAGAGTAATTTCTGGGGGCGGAGAAGTAGCAAAGCGTAAAATTCAGATTTCAGATTTCACATTTCAGATTTCAGATTTTTTACCCCCCCCAAAAAAAAATTTATTTTTCTTCATCCTTGATTTTATCGCATTGAACAATCTCGCCAGTTGTTCAACCTCTGAATAGATTTCCTTCGTTTTGCCTACATCAAGAAAGTTGATACGCATAAGATACTCAAGCCACAACAGGGTTTCATCAAACTCCTCTATGACAATACATATCCTGGCATATAAAACTCTGCATCGGAGCATGCACGTGTTGCAGCCCGGAAATTTGCAGCCACGGATAATGAACTCCGAATGATCTGATTCACGCCCGGGCGGATGATCCAGGAAACCTTTCTATCTTTCAATAGCCAATAAAGTTTCGCTGCCATTTTCAGATTTCAGATTTGAGTCCACTCCGAAAAGTTATTTTTTTGTCACATTGCCACAAACATCACGCTTTTGCTCCTGCCATTAGACCCCTTCCCCCCGACCCCCTTCCCCAAAGAAGGGAAGGGGGGGCTTGTGCTAATACGCCATAGCTCTGTTTATCATGGCATTATGCCGATTAGAACAGGACTCCCCTCCCTTTTTGGGGAGGGGTTTGGGGTGGGGTCCAATGAAGGAGGATATGGCAAATAGCAGTTTATTTTTATTTTTGACTTTTCGGAGTGAGCTCAAATCTGAAATCTGAAATCTGAAATCTGAAATCTGAAACCTGAAATCTGAAACCTGAAACCTGGAACTTGCAATCAGGAGGTCACAATTTACTGCGTTTCCAGGATATTATGGAACTGACAACGCTACGGGTATTACCTTCCCATTAAAATATTTATGCCCGTTGACACAAAAATCTCCGATAAAATGAGCAATCTGCGCAGGATTTTGCAAGGCTTTTGCTCCTGGAAACGCTTTGGCAAACATCTCGGTTTGCACAGCGCCCAGGGCAAGACAATTGACTTTAATTTCCTTTTCAGCGAGTTCTACTGCCAACGCCTCACTAAAAATTGCCAGCGCGCCTTTACTGGAGCTGTATGCCGCAAGACCGGGAAATTTTACGCTTCCCTGTATTCCGCCGGCGCTGCCAATATTCACAATATGCGAACCTTTGTTCATCATGGGGAGCATTGCCTGCGTAAAGAAAAACGGACCTTTCACATTGACATTGAAAATGTCGTCGAAATCGGAGAGTTGAAATTGATTAAATGGTTTGTTGATCAGTTTACCAGCATTATGAACCAGGATGTCGCATTTGGGAATAATTGTTTCAAGTCGCTGAACAATAAACGGATAAAAATCAAACTGGTTCAGGTCAAACTGGTATGGCGTTACTTTAGCATCGGGATACATGCGGAGACATTCTGCGGCAAGTTCTTTGAGTTTATTGCCGTTCCGCGAAATCACCACAAGGTGATTCTGCTTATGTTTTGCCAGAGCTTTGGCAAGTTCAAAGCCAATCCCACGACTGGCGCCGGTAATCACAATGTTCATAATGCTCAAAATTTGAGTGATAAAAGTAAGCTGAAATAGGTTCAGGTTGTCAAAGATAGACAACTTTCACGTACCTTTGCAGCCTGATAATGAAATAGAATGACTACGCTTATCATAATCACCTAAACCCCAAAACCATCATGAAAAGAACCATTACCCTGTTTCTTCTTTTGATTATGGGCATTTCCATATCAATTGCTCAGGAAGGAACCCAGAAGCCAACGGTTATCAAGCCGAATTATTTTGACATTTCACCACCCCTGCGCGATATGGTGCAGCGCTCGGATGCAGTAATTGACAATTCCTGGAAAGAAGGCGTTGTTAAAAACAAACTTAATGCCTATTCCAATCCAGATGAAAATGTAAATGTTGATTGGAAAGGTATTGAGCCGGTGCATCAATCCTATTTCGGCGACGCCATTACCGACACTACTATCCAGAACTTCGACGGCGTGGGCGCCAATGGTTCATATCCGCCGGATACAGATGGCGATGTGAGCCCAACTCATTATTTCCAGGTTGTGAACGTCAGATTTGCCATTTACGATAAAAATGGCAATAAACTGATGGGACCAAGCAACAACAGCGTCATCTTCAATGGTTTGCCGCATAACACCAACGACGGGGATGCTATACTTCTTTATGACGAAAATGCCGACAGGTGGTTATTCAGCCAGTTTGCTCTGCCAAATTATCCCAACGGACCATTTTATGAAAATGTAGCAATCTCGCAAACCAATGATCCAACCGGAACCTGGTATCGTTATCAGTTTACCTTTACCGATATGCCTGATTACCCGAAACTCTCTGTTTGGGGCGATGGTTATTATATGACTATTCGTCGGTTTTCATCAGGCGCTGGCAACTGGTTAGGACCGGCAGCCGTTGCTATGGACAGAGCAAAGATGCTTGTCGGCGATCAATCGGCCGCAATGGTCATGTTCAACCTGCCTTCATCTTCAGAAGGTCCGCTTTCAGCCGATTGCGACAGCGATTTTCCACCGGCAGGAACACCATGCCCAATTGCTTTTCTAACATCAACGGCTACTGCAACTGTAAGACTTTATGATTTTCATGCTGATTGGGGCACTCCCGCCAATTCATCAATGTCTCAAACCGCCACAGTGCCCATTTCCACATTCAGTACAATGGGTAACGGAAACGTCATCCCACAAAAAGGAACCAGCCAGAAACTGGATGGTTTTTCGAGAAAAGGAATTATGTTCCGCATGCCGTTCCGGAAATTCAGCTCACACTGGTCAATGTTGCTCAATACTACTATAAGCGTAAGCGGCGTTGCAGGGATTCGCTGGATGGAGCTGCGGAATACCAACAACGTCTGGAGTTTGTATCAGGAAGGAACTTACGCGCCATCCGATGGAAATCATCGCTGGATGGGCAGTATTGCGATGGACACTACCGGCAATATAGCTCTCGGCTTTTCTATCTCAAGCACAAATTTGTTCCCTTCAATCCGCTACACAGGCAGATTGGCGGGCGATCCGCTGGGGCAGATGACTATTGCTGAAAAAGGAATCACCAACGGCGGCGGCTCACAAACCAACACCGACGGACGCTGGGGCGATTACAGCGCAATGTCTGCCGATCCTTCGGAAGTCGGAAAATTCTGGTACACCCAGGAATATTATTCCACTACATCCAATTCGAGTTGGAAAACCAGAATCGCCTCCTTCTCCTTTGGCAATATCTTTTCAACAGTCACTACCGCCGCGCCGAATCCGGTTTGCGCAGGAGATTCAACTCAACTAAACGTTAATGCCTACGGCGGATCGGGAATTTATACATTTTCATGGAGCTCGATTCCTGCCGGGTTTACATCCAATCTTCAAAGCCCTAAAGCTGCGCCAATGGATACTACTAAATATATTGCTGTCACCAGCGATGGAATACTTACCAGGCATGATACAATAAAGGTAAATGTCCAGCATAAACCTGTTATTTCTGCCGGCGCCGACACCACAGTTTGCTGGTATGTAATCACTGTTGATGTTCACGGTACGGCTTCAAATTATAAGGTGATTGGCTGGACTACCACAGGAACAGGAACATTTACAAACGCATCTTCTCTCAGCACAGTTTATAACCCAACCCTCGCCGATAAAATTGCAGGTTCGGTTGACCTTAATCTGGTTGCAATTCCCAATCTTCCATGTTCAGGAAATGTAATTAGCTCCAAACATGTGGTCTTTGACGTATGCACTGGGATTAACGGGCAAGCGTCAGATACGCCGGCGCTCCTGTTGCAACCCAATCCGGCTCACAGTTCCGTGGCAATAACAACAGGCGGTATTTCTGGATCACAGGCTGAATTGTCAATTAAATCTCTCGACGGAAAAGTGGTCTATTCTGAAACTGTAACGCTTACCGGCAAGCCATCAGTTACAAACCTGAGTCTTTCTGGATATGCCAATGGCATTTACATAGTTCAGTTAAAAACCGGTCAACAAGTCATTACACAAAAGCTCATTGTTCAGTAATGGAATGAAGTCGCTGTTATTTTGTTGACAAGTTGATTTTTTTGCTACTTTTGACGGCGAAAAGTTCCTGTTGCGTTCTCAGATATACATTTTGGTTCTTCAGGGCAGGGTGAAATTCCCGACCGGCGGTAAAGCCCGCGATTCCAGTTATCAGATACCTACTTAGTATGGTTAACAGGAAATGAGCCGTTGAAACTACGGCGCCGACAGTATAGTCTGGATGGAAGAAGAATCGTATTTAATCTTACTATTTTATCAGGTTAAATAAGATTAAAGCCCTGTTGCTATTGTGTGACAGGGCTTTTTTTTTAAGTGGTTTTAAATGATTTAAATGATTTAAATGATTGAAATGATTGAAATGATTGAAAGGATTGAAAGGATTGAAAGGATTGAAAGGATTGAAAGGATTGAAATGATTGAAAAGATCGAAATGATTGAAATGATTGACTGTAACCTGTAACCTGTAACCTGGAACCTGGAACCTGAAACCTGAAACCTGAAACCTGAAACCTGAAACCTGAAACCTGAAACCTGAAACTTGAAACCCGAAACCAATTATATGAAACGCGCAATTGCGCTGGCAATGAAGGGAACGGGATGGGTAAATCCCAATCCATTGGTTGGCGCTGTTCTCGTTAGCGATGGTCGTATTATCGGGGAAGGTTTTCACGAATTTTACGGCGGTCCACATGCTGAAGTAAACGCTATTGGAGCGGTAAATGAAATCAATGCTGGATTAATTGCAGGTTCTACCTTGTATGTAACTCTGGAACCTTGTTCGCACTATGGGAAAACGCCTCCCTGTGTTGATCTCATTATTGAAAAAAAAATCGGCACGGTGGTAATCGGTATGGCTGACCCGAATCCAATGGTTAACGGAAAAGGTATTGTTAGACTGAAAGAAAACGGAATCACCGTTGAGGTTGGCATGCTTCAACCGGAGATAAGACGGATGAATGAGGTTTTCAACAAATTTATTCTGACCGGACTTCCTTTCGTGGTCATGAAAACGGCTATGACGCTCGACGGAAAAATTGCCACCGTAACCAACGCATCAAAATGGATAACCGGCGAAGCCTCGCGAAAAGTCGTACATCAGCTCCGGCAGAGACTTAGTTCTATAATGGTGGGTGTTGACACTATCATCTCCGATGATCCGACGCTCAACATCAGGTTGAAAGGAGAATGGAAAAATCCCTTGAAAGTTATTACCGACACCCGGCTGAAAATTCCGATGAAGGCGAAAATTCTCACAAACGATCCTCAATTGACGCTAATAGCCACAACAAATCTTGCCGATAAAAAGAAATTGAAAGAGATTGAACGGCTGGGCGCACAGGCGCTGGTTTGTCCTGTGAAAGATGATAAGGTTGACCTGCAATTTCTGATGAAGTCTCTTGGAACAATGGGGATTGACAGCGTTTTGCTTGAAGGAGGAAGTACGCTTGCATTTTCGGCGATGAAGGAAGGAATAGTTGATAAAATTATCAGTTTTATTGCTCCCAAAATCATCGGAGGAGCTCACGCCCCTAGCCCGGTTGGCGGCGCAGGAATTGAAAATATTGAAGACGCCATTGCGCTGATTGGGATGAAAATTAAAAAAGTTGGGAATGATCTGATGATTGAAGCGATGGTGGAGAAGAATAATAGAATAATAGAATAAAGAATAATTGAATATAGAATGTTTACTGGAATAATTGAAGAGAAAGGGGTTGTCCGATTGGTTAGGCATGGCGCGAAATCGTCGGAATTGATAATTGGCGCGAAAAAGGCGCTGGAAGAGATCAAAATCGGCGACAGTATCAGCGTGAATGGTATATGTTTGACAGTCACCGGTTTTGGGCATGATTATTTTACTGTGGACGTAATGCCGGAAACGATCCGCCAGACAAGCCTCAGCGGTCTGAAAACCGGAAGCGCAGTAAATCTTGAGCGGGCATTACGATTGTCGGACAGGCTGGGCGGACACCTCGTTAGCGGACATATTGACGGCGCCGGAAAAGTTTCAAAGGTGTGGCAGGAAGATAACGCAATGTGGATAAACATTACCGCAGATCAGTCAATCCTGAAATACATAGTCAAACGTGGATCTGTGGCTGTTGACGGCGTAAGCCTCACTGTTCCCTCGGTCAACGATTATTCATTCAGCGTTTCGGTGATTCCGCACACAAAACAGGCAACCACCCTCACTGATAAAAAAACCGGCGATCTTGTAAATATTGAATGTGACGTAATTGCAAAGTATATCGAAAAGTTATCAACAGGAAACGAGTCGGCGAGTAACATTGATCTTGATTTTCTGAAAAAAAATGATTTCTATGAATAAATACCGTTTTAATACCATTGAAGAGGCTCTTGAGGATATTCGCAATGGGAAGATGATTGTTGTGGTTGATGATGAGGATCGTGAAAATGAGGGCGACCTTGTTGTTGCCGCCGAAAAAGTAACGCCCGCCATTATCAACTTTATGGCAAAGCATGGCGGCGGACTTATCTGTCTTCCAATTGTTCGCGATCGTCTGGAGGAGCTTAACATTGAGCGGATGGTGGTAAAAAACACAGACCCCAATAAAACAGCCTTTACCGTTTCTATTGACGCTATTGAATGTGCCACAGGTATTTCTGCCCAGGAAAGGGCGTTGACAATCAAGCATGTGATTGACAACCAGACTAAGGCGCGGGATTTTACCCGACCCGGGCATATCTTTCCTATCGAATATCGCGAGGGCGGCGTTCTTGTCCGCGCCGGACATACCGAAGCCTCCGTCGATCTTGCCAAAATGGCTGGATTGTATCCGGCAGGAGTGATATGTGAGATCATGAATGAGGACGGTTCGATGGCGCGAGTGCCTGAATTGATGAAGTATATAAAAAAGCACAGCCTGAAAATTATCACCATCGCCGCGCTGATAGATTACCGCCGGAAATCGGAAACATTAGTGGAACGTGCAACTGTGGTAGATTTGCCGACCAAATACGGAGATTTCAAAGCATTCAGCTACAAGAGCAAGATCAGCAATGAAAACCATCTGGCGCTGGTAAAAGGCGATATCTCCGATGGTGAACCGGTATTGGTGCGGGTTCATTCTGAATGTCTGACAGGAGATGTTTTTGGTTCATTGCGTTGCGATTGCGGCGATCAGCTTGATATTGCAATGAAACGGATTTCAGGCGAAGGCAGGGGCGTTCTTCTATATATGCGGCAGGAAGGTCGGGGAATAGGTCTTTACAATAAAATGCGCGCCTATTCGCTACAGGATCAAGGTATGGACACGGTTGAGGCAAATCAGGCGCTCGGTTTCGACGCCGACTTGCGCGATTACGGCACCGGCGCGGAAATTCTCGTTGATCTCGGCATAAAAAAACTCCGTTTGCTGACCAACAATCCACAGAAAATTTCCGGTCTGGAAGGTTTCGGACTTGAACTGATTGAACGAATTCCGATTCAATCAGTGTGTAACTCGCGAAATGTCAAATACATGAAAACTAAGAAGGAAAAGATGGGGCATTTACTGAATTTCGC
>JBAXRP010000127.1:0-12192 GCA_037131145.1 Bacteroidota bacterium | reverse complement strand
CGGTTGCCGATGTAATATGATCAATCAAAGCAATCCGCGTGCGGGGCGTAACTTTTTCCAGAACAGCCTGAACAATCTGTTGCGAAGATCAAATCGGGAACGGATAAACTGCCTCCACCAGTTTCGCGCCGGTTTGGCGACTGATATACTCCAGCGTTTTTTTACACGCGCCGTAAATATGGTTTGTATAGATGATTTCATCGCCCTGCATGAATTTCAGCGAACGAAAAACAGTATTGACGCCGGTTGTGGCATTCTGAACGAAAACGATATCCTCTGGATTTGCGTGAATAAATGAAGCCACTTTTTCTCTGGATTTATCAAGCAAGCCTTCGATATTTTTCATGAGAAACTGTATCGGCTCTTTTTCAAGCATCTGCCGGTATTGGTTTTGTTTTTCAAGAATAACCCGGGGACATGCTCCAAAAGATCCATGATTCAGGTAAACTATCTGCGGGTCAATCGTCCACAAATGAGCAAATTCGGAAGAAAGAGGTAATTTATGCTGCATTTTATCCGGCTTTCAAAAGTTAAAAAATGGGTAAGGATGGAAATCAAAACAACTTCCGGTAAACCTCTTCAATCTTTGCAACCGGTATTACCTTTATGCCGTATTTCTTATTATCCAATCCTTTGGTATTGTATCTTGATATAAAAATATTTTCAAAACCAAGTTTGTCCGCCTCCGAAATGCGTTGTTCAACGCGGTTGATCGGACGGATTTCACCACTAAGCCCGACTTCGGCGGCGAAGCAGGTTTTTGAATCAATTGGAGAATCCTGGTTTGACGAGAGGACTGCCGCAACCACAGCGAGGTCAATGGCAGGGTCTTCCACCCTTATTCCGCCGGCAATGTTGAAAAAAACATCTTTGTGCCCCAGCTTGAATCCACTGCGTTTTTCAAGTACGGCAAGCAGCATATTCAGCCTGCGAACATCGAAACCGGTAGCCGAGCGCTGAGGAGTGCCATAAACTGCTGAACTTACCAGAGCCTGTGTTTCTATCAGCATCGGGCGCTGACCCTCCACCATCGCTGCAATCGCAATTCCGCTTACTGCCTCGTCGCGTTGACTCAGAAGGATTTCCGAAGGATTTGAAACTTCGCGTAAGCCGCCGTCATTCATCTCATAAATGCCCAATTCAGAAGTTGATCCAAATCGGTTTTTCAACGACCTCAGGATACGATAACCATAGTTGCGGTCGCCTTCAAACTGGAGAACCGTGTCAACCATGTGTTCAAGAATTTTCGGACCTGCCAGGCTTCCATCCTTGGTTATATGTCCGATCAGGAAAACCGGCGTGTTGGTGATCTTGGAATATTTTTGCATCTCAGCGGCACACTCTTTTATCTGTGAAACACTGCCGGCAGATGATTCGATAAGATCGGTCTGCATGGTTTGTATTGAATCGGCTATGATGATTCCTGGAAGAAGTTCTTCGAGATGTTTGTAAATAGCCTGCATGTTGGTCTCCGTGAGGATATAGCAGTTTTCATTCCCAATTCCAAGTCTTTCCGCCCGCATCCTGATTTGCTGTTCGCTCTCTTCGCCGCTGATGTATAGGATTTTTCGGTCGGCGCATTTGAGCGCCACCTGAAGCATAAGGGTTGATTTTCCAATTCCTGGTTCGCCGCCAATCAAAGTCAGCGAGCCGGGAACCAATCCGCCGCCAAGAACTCTGTTCAGTTCCTGGTCATAAGTATTGATTCGGGCGTCGCTATTAAATGATATTTCAGAAATCCTTACCGGGACAACTGGTTTCCTGTCGCCAAACGAAGCCTTCAACGATCCCTTCTGTTCAAGCTGAATAACCTCCTCCACAATGGTATTCCATTCGCCGCAGGAGTTACATTTGCCTGTCCACCTCGGCGACTGGGCGCCGCAACTCTGACAGAAAAAGGAGGTTTTGAGTTTGGACATGAAAGCTGGTAAGCTGGTAAGCTGGTAAGCTGGTAAGTTGAATTTTATGGGAGCTTATAGTTTGATTTTCATTTTTTCGATGATATGCGTTGTGGAGTAACCGTGGGTAAGTTCGATGGTTATAACCTCGCCGCCACTGGCTTTTACTATATCGGCGCCTACGATCTCTTTTCCTTCATAATCTTTGCCTTTTACAAGAATATCAGGATTTATCTGTCCGATCAGTTCGGCAGGGGTATCTTCATCAAAAAGAACAACGGCATCAACAACTGAGAGCGCGGCAAGGATCAAAGCGCGGGCGTCCTCATTGTTTATCGGACGGTGAGTCCCTTTCAATCTTCTTACGGAATCGTCGGTATTCAATCCCACAATAAGTATATCGCCCAAATCACGCGCTTTGGCAAGATATTCTATATGACCGAGATGCAGAATGTCGAAACAGCCGTTTGTGAATACAATTTTTTTGTCTTTAAAACGCCATAGCATTAATTGTCTTAGAATATGGTCGCGGGAGTAAATTTTTGCTCCGATTATATTAAGTCTTTCCATTGGGTCTTTTATTAAAGGATAAAAGAATTAACGACAAACCGCCAATGAGGAGAATCATGCCGGTCTGAGCTGCCCACGATATCCATCCAAGGGCAAGTCCTGTGGTTCGTACAATTCCATAAAGTGACAGGGTTTCCTGAATAATTGCCGGATACAAACCTATTCCTCCCGGAGTTACCATAATGCCCACGCTTCCGAGTACCAGTGAAGATAAACCGGCGCCTGGCGAGAGTGAGCCTGTATCGGGAAAACAGAAGAAACAAACGTAAATCATAAAAAAGTAGAGAGTCCAGATTGCGAGGGAATAGAAAATGAAAAGACCCGGTTGCCGTATCAGACTCAATGACTTTAATCCTTCCCAAAATCCATGTATCAGCGTTAGTATTTTTTGCGCCAGTCGGGAAGCGGCTATTTTTTTTCGGAACATGTATATCAATGATATAAACAGAATGAACAGCGCAATACCTGAGCCAATGAAAACTTTGCTGAACATAGGATTCTGCAATTTCTCCGCCATTTTGGGATAAATGTAGGTATTCATATAGTTTCCGATTGTGCCAACCTGGGAAAAAATCATTAGAAAGAACAGCGCAACGAACATGATCATGTCAATTGTTCTCTCGGTTATTACTGTTCCGAATGATTTGTTGAACGGGATATTCTCATACCGGGCAAGGATTCCGCAGCGTGTAACTTCGCCGAGCCGGGGAAATGCCATGTTGGCAAAATAACCTACCATCACTGCAAAAAAGGTGTTTTTCAGGGATGGGTGATAATTCATAGGTTCGAGGAGCAATTTCCATCGGAGCGCTCTGAACAGGTGACTCGAAACGCCCATGATTATTGTAAGAATAACCCAATTGTAATTTGCAATTCGGAAAGAATGGATTATTTGATTTCGTTCTTCTGGTGAAAGTCCTCGCAATGAAAGCCAGATGATGAGAATACCCAATCCTAAGAAAAGGACGAATTTGATTAGCGTGGCTGCGGTATTGCGAGGGGTCTCGTCGGCGGGAATGGTCGTCATTCAGGGTGTTATTTAAGCCGTAACGAGTTTGTTTTCGGAATCAGGAAATGCAATTTGGATTTAAAACCTTCAATTTGTATCACGGGGCAAAATTAAGAAAAAAGTTCGAGATTGTCTATCAGGCGAACATCCCCGATGAAAACTGCCACCAGAGCCACAGCCTGATCTTTTGAACGCCAGTTATCAATGGGCATAAGTGAATCGCGGTGGCTTATTTCGAAATATTCAACGCGAAATTCAGGATGTTGTCCGAATTGTCTGATTGCCCATGATTTCAAATCCTTTACCGGACGAACTCCAGCCTTTTGTTTAACTTGTTGTAAAACCTTAAAAATGGTTGGCGCAAGCTGGCGTTCGGCAATAGTTAGTTGCATATTGCGTGAGGACATAGCAAACCCGTCAGGTTCCCTTACCGTTTCACAACCCACAATTTCCACCTTCGAATTTAATTGATTGACCATTTCACGGATTATTGCAAGTTGTTGATAATCCTTCTTACCGAAATAGGCTTTCGTTGGTTTGACAATTTCGAAAAGTTTGTTCACAATTGTAGCGACTCCCTGAAAATGTCCGGGTCTGAACTTCCCTTCCATTACCTTGTCGAGCTTGCCAAATTTCAAATTCAACAACTCCTTTTCCCCGTTAGGATACATCTCTGCAACCTCCGGCGCAAATACAATATCGCAACCGTTTGCTTCAAGCATTCTCGCATCGCGGGCGATGTTCCGGGGATATTTGAACAGATCGTCCTTGTTGTTAAATTGAGTCGGATTCACAAAAATACTGCAAACAACAATGTCGTTTTCCAGCTTTGCCCGCCTGATTAGCGTGAGATGTCCCTCATGCAAAGCGCCCATGGTTGGCACAAACCCGATAGTCTTACCTTCGTAAATCAGACTTCCGATGGCGGCTTTCGTTTCAGCAATGTTGGTGAACTGTTTCATCATTTATGGATTGAACGTTACCTGTACTGACAATTACTTCGCTCAGGGGTTTGGTGTTGGAAAATTATAGCAACCCTGCGGTTTTAAGAATTTCCTGAAGCCTTGGTTGGTATTTGGCAAAATCGCGCAGTGCATTGAGCGTTTTTAGATTTTCTTTTTTCATTGGTGTCAGCGAAAGTTTTCGATCCCAAAAAGCAAAGCCAAACACGCTAACCATCATGGTTGTGAAAATACCGATAAAAGCCCAGAGATAGTTGAACAACTGATCGAAACGCTTGTCCATCGCTTCAAATCGTTTGTCAATTGACTCAAAACGGGCATTCATTTCTGATCGAAACCCTGTGAATTGCCTGTCGACATTTTCAAACCGGGTATTCATTTCGGTTTTAACGGATTCGACTTTCTGTTCAGTCCGGATAATCCTGTCACGATCATCCAGTGAAAATGGAATCGCTTTGTTTTCAGCCTTACCAATCAAAGGCAGCATCATTAGGAAAAACACGATAATTTTCTGAATTGTTTTCATTTTCTTTACGGATTAAGTTTATGAGGTTAATCCGCTTGGCAGGGCAAAGGTAATACGAAAAAAGAGAAAAGTTAGTAACTTTTTTCACTACCAAACTACCATCTGCCCCGCTAATTCTTAAATTTCCACAATTTTATTCCTGATTGCATACTTGATTAATTCAACGGTTGACTTCATCTCGAGTTTCTTCATGATATGATTCTTGTGGGTTTCCACGGTACGGATTGAGATGTCGAGACGGTCGCTGATCTCTTTGTTGATAAAGCCTTCGGCAAAGAGTTTCAGTATTTCGATTTCGCGTGTGGTGAGTGGGACAGGTCCGCCCTGAGAGGATAAATCATCTTCTTTAGCCTTACGCACATAACTTTTCAACATAATCCGTGAGATTGAGTCGGCAAAAAATTCATCGCCGCCATAAATAGTATGAATAGCGTCGAGGAGTTCCTCACGGGAAGTGTTCTTTGGAAGATAGCCTCGCGCGCCTGCCTTAACCGAATTGAAGATGAAATCCTCGTTGGTGTACATCGAAAGGATAAGTATTCTGATACCGGGATACAACTCCGACACTTTTCTGGTAATCTCAATGCCGGTGGTATCCGGCAGAGAAATATCGAGGATAAGTATATCTGGTTGTTCCAGAGCTATCTTTTCAAAACACTCTTTGCCGGTTGACGCCTCGCCAAGAATTAACACATCTTTGGAACTCATTAACAATGCTTTAATGCCATCGCGGACCAATTGATGGTCATCCACGAGGAAAATTCTGATTGCTGTCATCTGTGAAAATGATTGGTACATTCACTGTAATAGTAGCGCCTTTGCCGGGAGCCGACAGAATCGTAATCTGTCCCTTCAACAAACTGGCTCGTTCGCGCATGTTGTGGATTCCGTTGCCGCCTTCCTTTCCTGCGGTTTCAGGGTTGAAACCCTTTCCATCGTCGCGAATGACAAGCGTCAGGAGGTCGTTTTTCAGTTTAAGATTAACCCAGACTTCGCGCGCCTGGGAATGTTTTACGATGTTGCTCAACGCTTCCTGAGTTAAACGGTAAATATAGGTTTTGATTTTTTTATCGAGGTTGTCAAAGTCGCCTTTTGCTTCGAAATGGATCTTCAAACCACTGAGTTCTTCAGTATCTGCAAATAGATTTCGAAACGCGATAGCAGGTCCGAAAGCCTCCAGCACCGAGGGCATCAGGTTGTTTGAAATTCTGCGGACCTCGTCAATAATCTGGTCGAAATATTTTTTCAGTTCCTGGATGGAGTTTTTAATCTCTTTTCCATCCTGATATAACAAACTTTCCATCCTTAGTTTAATGGCGATCAGCAACTGACCGATGCCGTCGTGCAGCTCGCGCGAAAGGCGCTGGCGTTCCATCTCCTCGCCATCAATCACCGACCGCATCCGCCCGAAGCGTTCAAGTTGAAGTTCGGTAGTCTTCTCCTTGACCTGCCTTGCCATAGTATTGAATGATTCGGTCAATGCGCCAATCTCATCATGGGTGGTTACAGGTAGCTCAATATCATAACGCCCTTCACCCAGTTTGATTATTGCATCCTTCAGTCCGAGAAGCGGTTTAACGATCCTCCGGTTGAAAAAGAAAATGAAGGTGATTAAAACTATCAGAACGATAACGCTAAACAACAGAATACATACACTCTTTGTAACGAAGAAGGAAATTGACCAGATCGCCAGTGTGGCAGCTATTACCGGTAAAACAAAATAAAGAAGGAGTTTTTCGCTAATAGAGTTGAACTTCATGGAATTTTACTATTTTTGGAACACTTCGGATTGCTTTCCAGTTCGGGGACAAACATACTAAATATACAATCTATGTGGTCGTTTTTTATAAGAGAAATACCTATTTACCGGAATTTTTTATTCCTAGTCTTTACCTTCATCCTCGTCAATGATCCTTCAAAATATACCGTTGCGCAGGAAAAAACCGTCACTTGGTATGCCGATCCATCTGCAATTCCACCCGATCTTCCAATAAAAATAAATCACCTCACAGCCCATGTAAGTTTTAAGCCAACTGAAAATATAATAGAAGGAACCGCTGAATTTACCTTCACATGGAACCGCCCTGCAAAAGATCCCATCATTTTTCATGCCCCTGATTTCAAGGTTTCTTCAGTTAAGATTGACCAGAAAGAGGTGAAATTCCAACTGTCCAACTCCCAGCTCCTTATTTACCCCGACTCCCTCGTCCCTCGTCCTTCATCCCTCGTCCCTCGCCCTTCGTCCCTCGTCCCTCGTCCTTCGTCCCTCGTCCCTCGTCCCTCGTCCCTCGTTAAAATCACTTACTCTGCCGCCCCCCTCGCCGGTAATCCATACTTCATCGGCTGGCGACCTGAGGAAGCCGGAAAGCGGAAACAAATATGGGCGCACCGTCCCAATGGCTGGCTGCCATATATTGATGGGCGTATTACTGTGGATTTGTTTGTAACTTTTGATAAGAATTACAAAGTATTCTCCAATGGCGAGCGGTTGGAAGTGAAGAATAATCCTGATGAAACAAAAACCTGGCATTATGCCATGAAAAAAGATCATCCTTTTTTCTCAACTTCACTCGTTATTGGCGATTACGATTATAAATCGGGAAAAACTTCCCGCGGAGTCCCGCTTGAATTCTGGTACTATCCCGATATGCCCGACCGGGTTGGCACAACCTATATGTTTACCGAACGGATGTTCGATTTCCTGGAGGCTGAACTTGGTTTCAACTATCCATATCCGTTGTACCGCGAAGCGCCCGTAAGCGATTACATGTACGGCGCAATGGAAACCACTACCAGCACAGTTTTCGGCGACTACATGCAAATTACCCCGCGGTCGTGGTGGCAGCGAAACTATGTTAATGTGAATGTCCATGAGCTGGCTCATCAGTGGTTTGGCAATTGCGTGGCTCATTTCGTTAACCGGGATGTATGGCTTACCGAGAGTTTCGGGACATATTATGCCAAGCTATTTGAGAAAAAGATGTTTGGCGACGATTACTGGCAGAATATTCGCAACGATGAAATGCTTCTGACTTTCGAAGCGGCGAAAAAAAATAACTTTCCGGTTGGCGGCTCACAGGGAGGAAATCAGCGTATTTACCAGAAAGGTTCGCTCGCGCTCGAAATGCTCCGCAATGTTATGGGCGACCGGGCATTTCGCGACGCCGTGAATCTTTATCTGAACAAATACGCATTTGGCTATGCCGAAACAAACGATTTCATCCGTTGCACATACGAAGCTACCGGAAAACCTTGGAATTGGTTTTTCGACCAATGGATTCTGCGGGGAGGCGAGCCTGATTACTTTGTAAGCGATTCAATATTTACTGATAGTAGTAAAAACCTGTCAACAGTTTTCAAAGTCCGTCAAATGCAACCGGTCACAGAACTCAGCGGGCTTTTCAAAATGCCGGTTACATTCGAAGTTCATTACACTGACGGCTCTTACGACAGTTTGACTACATGGATTGAAAAAGCGGAAACCGATGTTGCAATCTCAAATCCACAGAAAAAAAAGGTTGAATTTCTATTGTTTGATCCGGGAAGGAAAATTCTGAAAAAAGTCACTTTCCGGCAGCCAAAGGAGAGGCTGATGGCACAGGCTTTAAAGGCAGGAACCATGATTGACCGCTACGACGCGCTTAAATCGTTGCGCGACGAACCATTGAAAAATAAGATGAACCTGCTGACAACCTCTTTTCAAAAGGAAAAGTTTCATCTTATCAGGACAGAAGCGTTAAAACAAATAGGTTCTGATACCAGTAGCGAATCTTTGCAGATTTTCAGGAACGCCCTTGAAGATCGCGACGCTTTGGTTAGAAAAGCTGCGCTTATCGCGCTAAATCCAGTACCCGGAAGCCTCAGAAAACAGGTTGAAACTTTATTGTATGATTCCAGTTACCTCAATGTGGAATATGCCCTCGGAGCGCTTTGCATATCCTTTCCTGAAAGTATCCCTCACTATCTCGACCTCGCCAAAGACATGGAAGGCTGGCGCGGAAAAAACATCAGGATGCTTTGGCTCTATTTTGCGCTGGCTGATGGGCGAAAGGAATACCTGCCCGAACTCATCAGCTATTGCAGCCCAAAATATGAATTCGAAACCCGCATGAACGCCTTCAATTTATTGAAAAATATGAAGTACTCAAATCCGGAAACACTCAAATATGCTGAAGAAGCAGCCAAACATTGGAATAATAAACTTAGCGCCGTAGCGACTGAGTATTTAAAGGTAGCGAGGTAGCGAGGTGGCGAAATGAAAAAAAATAAAATCATCACTCGCACCATTTTACTGGTTTCATTTGTAAGCCTTTTTACCGATGTTGCCAGCGAAATGCTTTACCCGATAATGCCGGTTTATCTTAAATCCATTGGATTTTCGGTATTGTTGATTGGAATTCTCGAAGGCGTAGCTGAGGCAACTGCGGGATTAAGCAAAGGTTATTTTGGCAATCTGTCGGATATCGCCAAAAAGCGGGTTCCATTTATCCGGGCAGGTTACACACTCAGCGCCATTTCAAAACCTATGATGGCGCTACTTACATTTCCCCTCTGGATATTTTTTGCCCGCACACTCGACCGCTTCGGCAAAGGCATCCGCACCAGCGCCCGCGACGCCATGTTGAGCGACGAAACTACGCCCGAACATAAAGGAAAGGTTTTCGGATTTCACAGATCAATGGATACTGTCGGCGCCGCCATCGGTCCAATCCTTGCCTTGATTTTCCTATGGCTCTACCCCGGTCAGTATAAATTGATGTTCATCATTGCCTTCTTTCCCGGACTTATCGCAATCGGGCTGACTTTTTTTCTGAGGGATAAAGTCACCGGGAAGTCGCAAAAACACAACGTCACAGAACCCATAAGGCAAAAAAAACGTTTTTCACCCTTTCGCTATTTCGCTGCCTTGCCACCTCCCCACCTCGCCAATTCGAAACCTTCCACTGGTTTCTTCTCCTATCTCAAATACTGGCGAATGGCGTCTCCCGGCTTCCGGTTACTGGTTTCTGGACTTCTGGTTTTTACTCTTTTCAATAGTTCCGACGCCTTTTTGCTGCTTGCTTTGAAGGAGCAAAACCTTTCGGATACCATGATGATTGGGGTTTATATCTTTTATAATATGGTTTATGCCCTGTTTTCATATCCTATCGGAGTTCTTGCCGATCGGCTTGGCTTGAAAACAATGATGATCACAGGTCTATTTATTTTTGCCGGAGTTTACGCCTTCATGGGTTTTGCCTCGTCGCCTGCTGTTTTCGGTCTTCTGTTTTTCTTTTACGGCGTCTATGCCGCCTGCACCGAAGGCATCTCAAAAGCGCTGATCTCAAACATGGCAGAAAAGAAGGATACCGCCACGGCAATTGGATTTTACAACAGCCTCGCCAGCATTTTTGCTCTGCTTGCCAGTACGCTTGCCGGAGTGTTGTGGTATGCAATTGGCGCAAAGGCAATGTTTATGATTTCAGGGATTGGAGTGTTTGCCGTAGCCTGTTACCTCGTTTTGATATTTCGTTCCAGAAATCTTAAATACCTCAAACGGGTTTAATTATGACATTCTGATTCCAGGTTCCAGGTTCCAGGTTCCAAATCTCAAATTTGAGTCCGCTCTCAAAAGTCATTTTTTTGCCATATTGCCATAATCATTGCGCAAATGCTCCTGCATTTAGACCCCTTTCCCCCGGACCCCTTCCCCAAAAAGGGAAGGGGGGGGGAGCTGGCGCTAATATGCCTTAGCTTCTTTAAATCAGCAGAAATTTTCTTTAATTTTCATATTTATACTATATATTTGTCGTTAATCTTTTAACACAACAAGTCATAAAAATCATACTTAAAAACAAAGGAGGATTTATGCCAAAACACGGTTTCAATACCAAAGCCATTCATGCCGGAATGATTGATTTTAATCCCGATTCGATGTCAGTCCCGATTTATCAGTCCGTTGCCTATCCCTATCAGGACGCCCAGGAGGCTGCCGCTATTTTCAGGGGCGAAAAGCCCGGATATACTTATGGGCGTTGGGATAACCCTACGGTTGACGCCTTTGAGCGGAGGATGGCGGCTCTCGAAAACACCGACGCCGCTATTGCAACCGCATCGGGGATGTCGGCGATTTTTCTGCTTACTCACCACTTGCTGAATCCGGGTGATGAAGTTGTTTCTTCAAACCGGGTTTATGGCGGTACTTTCGGATTATTCGATGTTGGCTTGAAGAAAATGGGCACAAAGGTAGTCTGGGTAACTTCCCCGGAATCTATTGACGCCTGGGCTGCTGCAATTACTCCTGCCACAAAGTTTTTGTTTGTCGAAACTCCAAGCAATCCAGGGTTGTTTATTGCCGATATTCCCGCCCTTGCCGCGCTTGCAAAATCGAAGAATCTGCCGCTTGTTGTTGATAATACCATCACAACCCCTGCTTTACAGCAACCCATATTGCTTGGAGCAAATATCGTTGTTCATTCCACTACAAAATATATTTGCGGTAACGCAACAAGCCTCGGCGGAATCATCTGCGGTCCGAAAGAAATTATTGACGGCATCCGTTTGAGCAGTATTCGTTACCTCGGACCGGCAATGGCTCCTTTTAATGCCTGGTTGAACCTGAACGGCTTGGAAACACTGGCTTTGCGCATGGAGCGGCATTGCTCCAATGCAATGGCGCTGGCTGGATTTCTTGAAAAACATCCTGATGTTAATTTCGTGAATTATCCCGGGCTTGAATCTAATCCTTATCACAAACTCGTTGAATCCCAGATGCTGGGATGTAGTTCGCTTATGTCGTTTGAACTGAAAGGAAATTACGAACAGGCAACTCAATTTATTGATTCCCTTAAGATCATTAAACATGCCACTCACCTTGGAACCTGTAGATCAATAGTAACTCATCCTGCCTCCACTACACATTCAGCGATGGGCGAAACAGAGATGAGAAAAGCCGGTATATCGCCATCAATGATTCGATTGTCAATCGGTATAGAAGATATCAGCGACCTCATTGCAGATATTTCGCAAGCCTTTGACCATATTGACGCCGGTCCGGGAATCAGCGATAATTTTAAAACAGGTAACTTTCCACAGGCTTATTAAGACGAGGGACGAGGGACGAGGGACGAGGGACGAAGGACGAGGGACGAGGGACGAAGGACGAGGGACGAGGGACGAAATTTACAATTCGAAATCAGATGAAATTTTATTCCACAAATTTAAAGTCGCCAACTGTTTCTTTCAGTC
>JBAXRP010000126.1:0-12427 GCA_037131145.1 Bacteroidota bacterium | reverse complement strand
ATTCTGTTGCAAAGCCAATCTTTTCAATCTACAATCATGTCATCCCTTCGGGATTCTGTTTCAAAAACAATCTTTTCAATCTACAATCATTTAAACCCTTCGGGATTTGGTTGAAAAACCAATCTTTTCAATCTTCAATCGTTATCCATAAAAAATTTTTTGATTCCGGAAAAAACCTTTTTTACGGGAGTGTCAGTTGATTTATTCTTGATCTCTGCTTCAATTTTCTTTAACAAAGGCAAGAGATTTTCAAAGGCGTTTTCATCCTTTTTAATATAATCAAGCGCGCCTTGTTTTATAGACTGAACCGCCAGCTTGACGCTTTTTTGTTCGGACATAAAAATAACCCGGAGGTTTGGTTTATATGCCCTGATTTTTTGCAAAACCTCCACGCCATTCACCATTCCAAGCTGCTGATCCAGAATTATCAAATCGGGAACTGTATCTTCGTAAACCTGCACCAAACATTCAAGTCCATTGTCAATATGTTTCACGTTATCATATCCCGCGGTCTTTAACATCTCAAGAATTATTGTCGCGTAAAAGTGGTTGTCCTCAACTACAAGTATAAACATGGCTGTAATTTTTTTGGTTAGCAAGTTAAATATTTTTAATTACTTTTGATGAACAACGCTTACAATAATGCTATTATTTTTTTTATGGACAATAACGACATGAACCAAGCCTTACTTGAATTGGTTCTTTCAGAAAAAAAGCTAAAACAGGAGAGAGATCTTCTACGTAAAATAATTGAAAACATTCCTGATCCCATCTATGTCAAGGATTTGGAAGGGCGAAAAATTCTGCTCAACAAAGCTGAAGCTGATTTGCTCAATGCTTCATCGCCTGAAGAAGTTATTGGCAAAACCGACGCCGATTTTTATCCACCGGAAGTTGCTGAAAAAACAAGGTTGGAGGACCAACGGATTATTGACCAGAAAACTCCGATGATCCATGAAGAAGGCAGGATTATTACCAGGCTGGGTGAGGAAATATGGCTGGAAGGCAACAAAATTCCATATTTTGACGAAAACGGCAATGTTCTGGGGATCATCGGGATAAGCCATAACATTACTACCCGCAAACAAACCGAAGAGAAATTGCGGGAAAATGCCGAAAAATATCAAGCCATCTTCAATACATTTATCGATCTATATTATCGAACCGATTTACAGGGAAATATTCTCGCACTTTCTCCATCAGTTTTTCAACTTTCAGGGTATAATCCGGAGGATCTGATCGGAAATAATGTTGCGAAAGTATATTCCGACATTGAAAGTCGAAATAAGATGCTTGCACTTCTTTTGGAAAAAGGAGTTGTTAATGATTATGAAAATATTTTAATAAAAAAAGACGGAACTCTGGTTCCGGTTTCAATTACATGTCATCTTACCAAAGGTCCCAACGGCAAAGTTCAGTTTATTGAAGGAACTATCCGTGATATAACCGAGCGCAAGGAAAGTGAAGAAAAACTGGGCAAATTGCTTCAACTTCAAAATCTTTTAACGCATATTGCTACTGAATTTATCAATATTCCGGTTGAAAACAGCGATGAAGCTGTGAACAGACTTCTCACTCTCATTGGCAACCAAAACCAGATTGACCGGGTTTATATTTTCAATTATGACTTTGTTTCCAAAACCATGTCAAATAGCCACGAATGGTGCGCTGAAGGCATAATTCCACAAATAGAAAACCTCAAGGCGATTCCTCTTTCACTATTTCCTGCATGGGTGGATACTCATTTAATAGGGGAGATGCTGATAGTTCCGGATGTGAGCGCATTGGAACCAGAGAGCGTACTACGGCAAATACTTGAACCCCAGGGCGTCAAAACGCTGATTACAGTTCCTATGTTTTTACAAGGCGAATGTCTTGGTTTTGTCGGTTTTGATTCAGTAAAAATTGTGAAACAGTGGAGCAGGGAAGAGATTACATTTCTGAAATTACTTGCCGACCTCCTATGCAACGTTGTTGACCGAAAACGCACTGAACACGCTCTTGTCACCCGCGAAGCTTATCTGAAATCAATTTTCAACAACGTACCTTACCTGATGTGGCTGAAAAATATTTATGGACGGTATTTGCTCGTTAACCAGCCATTCCTCGATTACTTCAGTTTCACAGAACATGATTCCCCAATAGGTAAAACTGCAAAAGATCTCTGGGCGCAAAATATTTCACAGAATTTTATTTTTCAGGATAAGGAAGTGTTGCGGACGCGGAAACTGAAAATTGTTGAAGAACAAGTAGATTTTCATGGGAAAAAAGTCTGGTTCGAGATTTTCCGGGCGCCTATTCTTGACCCAAATGGCAACCTCCTTGGCATCACTGGTATTGCACGTGATATTACACATCGGATAATGGCTGATCGCGAATTTAAAAAAGCAACTGAAGCTGCCGAATCGTCGAACATCGCCAAAACCCATTTCCTTGCCACAATGAGCCACGAAATTCGTACTCCGCTCACTGCAATCATTGGAATGATAAGACTTCTGCGTAAAACCTATCTCGACGAACAACAGATGAAATTGCTTACCAATATGAATCTGTCTTCAGATAACCTCTTAACAATTATAACTGATATTCTCGATTTTTCCAAAATTGAATCCGGGCAGATTGATATCGAAAAAACGGATTTTAGCATTCATGACCTTTTCCGCAGGGTTTATGATGCGAATGAATATGGCGCTGAAGGAAAAAACATCAAACTAAAGTATTCTGTCGACCCAACTATTCCTGAATTTTTAATCGGCGATCCTTTACGTTTGCAACAGATTCTTAATAACCTTGTCGGGAATGCGATAAAATTTACTCAGGAGGGAACTGTTGAATTACATTGCAAATTTACCGGCACAGAGAATGGTAAAAACAGAATCCTGTTTGAGGTTGAAGATACCGGAATTGGTATAAACCCTGACAACCAGAAAAAAATATTTAACAGCTTTCAGCAGGAAGATGAAAGTATTACCCGTACTTATGGAGGAACAGGTCTTGGTTTGGCAATCAGCAAACAATTGGTGGAACTGATGGGTGGAAAACTTAGTCTCGAAAGCTCCAAAAACGCGGGTAGCAGGTTTTTCTTTACCCTTGTCATTCCTAATGGATATGCCGTAAAACCGGAAGTGTTGGAACCATTTGTCGAATCTGAATTTTCATCTTTATCCGGATGTAGGATTTTACTTGTGGAAGATAATAAATTCAACCAGTTTATCGCCGAAGCAATGCTTGAAAAATGGGGCGCCACCACCATGCTCGCCGAAGATGGGCAACAGGCGCTTGACAAACTTCGCGTCGAATCATTTGATCTGATTTTGATGGATATTCAAATGCCGGTGATGGACGGAATTACCGCCTCGAAGATTATACGGCAAAACCTCAAATTGGAAACACCCATTCTTGCGCTTACCGCCAACGTTGTCAAAGGTATTGTGGAGCGTTGCGAAAAGGCAGGTATGCAGGGTTATATATCAAAACCTTTTGATGAAGATGAATTGTACGCGCGGATTATTTCGACGCTAAAATTATTTCCTAAAGTTGAAAAAAATGAAAACCAAGTTCCTATTGAAACAATTAATTTATGCGACATTTCGATGTTGTCAAAGTTGGTTAACCATGATCCCGTGATGTTAAAAAAAATGATACAAAAATTCCTTGAAGTTATTCCAGGGTATGTAAGTGATTTAGCAGAAGCTGCGAACCAGTATGATATTGACGCAATCCAAAAAACATCGCATATTGACGCAATCCAAAAAACATCGCATAAGATCAAATCATCCATTAGACTTGTTTCTAATGATACCATGTTCAACCTCATTGAAACAATAAACAAAATCGGTAAAACCGGGCAGGAAAATGGTGAGTTATATGAATTGATTCAAAACTTTCTGAGCTATTTTTATCTTTTATCGGAACAACTTAAAAAGCAGATAAATACAAACATGTAATGTCACCAAAATACATATTCAAATGTCAGATATGCAATTTCTATTTTATAAGGCAGTTTCCCAATTTATCATGCCTATGGGACTGACATTTTTATTTCTTGTCTGTTCTGCCTTGTTTTTTATTCTTGGTAAAAAGAAGCCGGCTGTTCTTCTTCTTCTTTGGTCAATTTTCTGGTTGTGGTTATGGAGTGCGCCATTATGGAGCGACTTTATAAGAGGGGGACTGGAATCTAAATTTGGATATCGTCCTGCCACCGAATTTCCCAGCGTCGATGCCATAGTGGTACTTGGCGGAGGGGTCAGGGGCTATGCAGGACCAAAATTGCCCATGATTGATCTGAACCGTGCAGCCGACCGCGAACTGTTTTGCGCTCAACTCTACCAGGCAAATAAAGCAAAAGTAGTCATCCTCACCGGTGGCGCTGATCCTGTAAATAGAACTGGAGCCGCTGCAATCGGCATGAAAATATTTTTAATCAACCTCGGCATTCCGGCGGCAGCCATCAGGACTGGTGTAAACAGCAGAAATACAGTTGAGAACGTACAAGAGGTTCTACATATTCTGAAATCGTTAAAGGGGAAAACTATCCTTCTTGTTACGTCGGCAATGCACATGCAACGGGCATACTGGCTCTTTTCACAATCAGGTCTCAATGTTATCCCCGCCCCTACCGATTTTGAGGTTGTTAACATCCCATTTTCCTTGTACAGGATTTTGCCCGACGCCGAAGCTCTGGAAAACAGCTCCCGCGCCGCTCGGGAGTTCATCGGGCTTGGATTTTACAAATTGCATAAACCTGAAATTAAATAAACTGAATTGTTTTTCTGCTTTAGTCCAGTTATATTAAGTTTGTTTATAAATGCTCAGTAGGCGTAAGCTTCGTATTCATGACAGAAAATGACGCCGATAATAAGTTATTTATATATTGTTGAAAACTCAATCTATACCCAGTCGAAGTATTGCAGGATGACATTATTATAGAAAAAAAAGAATTGATTTTCACCTAATGCCGATTAGATAAAAAAAGGATACTCGGTTAAATTTATCAGAAAAATATGGATGCAAAGGAATTATTGGAACTGATAGCGAGTGGGGAAACCACAAAAATTCAGTTTAAAAGCAATGTTAACAATGTTTTAAGCATTGCTCAGGAAATGATTTCATTTGCCAACACAAAGGGTGGTCTAATACTGATAGGTGTTGATGATAAAACAGGAGATATTTCCGGATTATCATTTCATGAAATTCAAAGAATAAATAATTTATTGGCAACAGCAGCGCAAGACCATGTGAAATCACCAATTGTTATAAGCGTTGAAACAGTTCTCGTTAATGAAAAACGATTAATTGTAGTAACAGTTCAGGAAGGTACAGACAAACCACATACAGACAAAGACGGTGTTGTCTGGATTAAAAACGGTTCAGATAAAAGAAAAGTCATTAGCAAAGAAGAACTTTCGAGATTATTTCAAAGCAGCGGGAATCTCTATGCTGAAGAAAGACTATTACAACATAGTTCGATAGAAGATTTTAACTGGGATAAATTCAAATATTTTTATGAGGAAAAATATAAAGAACCTTGCAAAAAGGAAGATATTCCTTTGTATCTGTCTAATCTCAGACTGGGTGAAAGCGGCAAATTAAATGTTGCGGGGGCGCTGCTATTTGGCAAAAACCTGCAAAAATTAGCGCCCGCTTTTTTTATTACTGCAATATGGTTTTGGGGAAACAACATCACTGATACTGAATACAGGAGCAGCGAAAATATTCCCGGAACATTAGACAAACAGTATCAACGAGGTTTTGATTTTATTTTGGGAAAGCTGCAAAAAATACAGGCAGGACAACCTTTTAACAGTTTAGGAAAGCCAGAAATACCAACCATAGTAATTACCGAGATACTTGTAAATGCCATCATTCACAGAGATTATTTTATTAGTGATTCTATAAAAATATTTGTGTTTGAAGATTGGATTGAAATTATCAGCCCTGGGAAGTTACCAAATAACCTTACAGAAAATCAAATTAAAAAAGGCGTTAGAAGAACAAGAAACAATATTATTGCGTCACTTGCTCCCGACCTTATGGAATATAGAGGAGCAGGAAGCGGTATATTAAGGGCTTTGCAGGCTTATCCTGATATTGATTTTATAAATGAGCAGGAAAATGAAAGATTCATCGTGCGAATTAAAAGGCCATCAAAAAATAAGTGAAAAAACTAGTACTGATAAAAAATCCATATTTAACCCTTCTTTTCCTCGGATACTTAATCGCTGGTTATCCCCAGAACAATGAGCTTTCCCCGCGACCATCACTAGGAAGAGCAGAATGCCGACCTGAAGGCGCTTACCGACGGTTTCTTTGGCAGCGGAAATTCCGGCTGCATGTGGATTACAAAGACAGAGCCTCATTTATTGATATCTGATTCACTCCGAAAACGCCGGTTTATCAGCCCAGAATAAAAAAAGGAAAAGAAAAATGGGAGGTTGAATAGGTTATTTCACATGCTTATACAGTAAATCAACCAGAATGTTAACAATCCGCAAGGCAGCCGCTCCATCCCACATGTCGGGTATTTTTCCATGCTTTTCTTTACCTGCAAGTATTTCATTAACTTTCGCTGAAACAACTATAAGATCGGTTCCGCAAAGCTGATTTGTTCCAACTTCAATGGTAACGGGACGTTCCGTATTATCGCGTACCGTTACACATTGCACCCCCAGAAAAGTTGTCTCCTCCTGGATACCGCCGCTATCAGTTACAACCGCCTTCGAATATCTCGTAAGCGCCTGAAATTCTATATACCCAAGCGGATCCAACAGCATTACTGCGGGGGCAACGGATTCAAGCAAGTCGAATTTTTTCAGATTTATTTTTGTCCGCGGATGAATGGGAAAAACAACCGGCATCGCGCCAGATATGGAATTAAGGAAATTGACAAGCGCCTCAAGGTTCTCCTTTTCATCAACATTCGAAGGGCGATGAAAAGTTACCAGAATATAATTTCCGGCGGTTAAACCAAGTTTTGCCAAAACCTCTGATCCTGCAATTTTTTTGTCAAGATATACAAGTGTGTCAATCATGACGTTCCCCGTAAAAAAAACTTTGGAAGCAGGCACGCCCTCTTTCATCAGGTTTTCCATCCCGCTCTTCTCGGTGACAAATAAATAATCGGAAATGGCGTCGGTTACCACCCGGTTGATCTCCTCCGGCATTGTGCGGTCGCCGCTTCGCAAACCCGCCTCCACATGAACTACTTTGATTCCAAGTTTGACGGCGGCAAGGGCGCAAGCCATGGTTGAATTTACGTCGCCAACAACCAAAACCATATCGGGTTTGTGCGCTATAAGAATCTTTTCAAATTCAATCATGATCCTGCCTGTGATTTCAGCATGGGAACCATTATTAATATTGAGAAAAAAATCGGGAACCGGCATTCCAAGTTCATTGAAAAACACGTCCGACATGGCAGCGTCGGAATGTTGACCTGTATGGCATAATAAAGATTCTATCCGATCTCCATATTTGGCGAATGCCCGGCAAATCGGGGCAACTTTGATAAAATTCGGTCGGGTTCCAACCACGCTGATAACTTTAAATTTCTTCATATTCATTTGACTTTTAATAATGCTTCTTTATAAACCACGATGACCTGCCGCACAGTTTTTCCGATATCAAACCGTTCCACAGCAGCTCTCCGCGCATTTCGTGAAAGCTCTTCATACCTGTCAGTATCATCCAGTATCCATTTTATACCTGCTGCAAGGTCTTCCGATAAAAAGGGTTTGGCGAGGTAGCCTGTTTGTTTGTGATCAACAATATCCAGTAAACCTGTTGCGCCAAAGGCAACAACCGGAACCCCGCAGGCGAGCGCTTCGCTGGCGGTTTGTCCAAAAACTTCCTGGAAGGATGGAACTGCAACCACATCAGCAGCGGAATAAAGCATAGCAATTTCTGATTCTTTGGGCAGATACCCAAGAAACCTGACCGGGATACCCAGATCGTTAACCATTTCCGAGTAGGATGAACCAAAAACAATTAGTTCAAGATTGCTTTTCTCCATTTGCTTTAACGCTTCAAGAAGGCTGTTGAATCCCTTTAACTCATTTTTCGCCGCCCTTACCGCGCCGAACAAGATCAGTTTCTTTTCATGAGAAAACCCGAAATGATCCCTTGCAACAGCTTTTTCTGACGGATGAAAAACAGAAATATCAAGCCCGTTAGGCGCCACTATAACTGTACGATTTCCAAGCAACGCGCTTTCGGATACACAATTGGCAAGCCATCGGCTGGGAGTGATGATTGTTAAATTTTTTATTGATTGGTATGTATCTCTCTTCCTGAAAAATGATTTCCGGCTAAGATCATTGTCATAAACCGAATGTAAAATCGGACAACATCCGCAGCTCTCCAGATATTTTTTACATTCCAGAGGATAATGGCAACCTCCGGTGGCTGCCCAAAGATCGTGGAAAGTCCAGAAAATAGGCTGTTTTATCTTCGCCAAAGATTCTATCCTGATAAATCCACCGGCAATCCAGTTCAGATGAACCAGATCAGGATTGATGACATTGATCTGATCAACCACTGAATCCGGGAGAAGGTTGGTGGAGAATAATATTCGCTTCCGGGTTTGCGGTAATGGAATTAAGAAATCAATATAAGGTCTGATACCATTAAAATAATTGTGAAACAGACCTCGCGCTACAAATACCTCCGGGTCCGTTGACGTCTTATTTTGAACCAGCATTTGCGCCCTGACGCCAGCTTCCTGTAAACCCTTAAACAGCCGCCATGTCGCCCTGGCGGCGCCTCCTTTAAGATCATAAGTATTTAGCAGCAGAACGTGCATGAGAAAACAATTATTAAGGATGATACCGGCTCTATTGTAATCTTTTCAGTTTTTTGGCATTTATTTTTTTAACTATCAACAAATATAAACTCTTTGGAATAAACCGATAAAAAAAAGATACAATCAATAAAAAGAGAGATTTTTTAAAGTGGTACTGGTTTTCCAGAAATGTAAGACTCTTGAAGGATTTTAAAATTTTGAGATGTTCCCTTTCAGAGGCAAACATATACTTGTGAGAAATTCCATAAGCTTTTGTCACTGAAATTGGTTGCGGGAAATAAAGAAACTTTTTACCCGAAAAAAATAATCTGATAACCATTTCATAATCGGCGCCAATTTTATACTGTAACCGGAAACCTTGAGGTTTACTCAACGATGTCCTAATAAAGAGAGATTGATGTGAAAATATCATTCCCTGCCAAAGATTTTCGGCGGAGCCTGCTTTCCGGATTACTTTGAAAGAAAGGTAATCTGCAATCCAGTCTCCGAATACTACGTCAATATCGCTGAGATCAAGGGAAAACAGTCTTGAAAGTACTGATGAATCAGCCAGTATATCGCCGGCGTTCAGAAAAAGCGCCCATGCGCCGGTAGCTTTTGCAAGACCTTTATTCATTGCGTCGTAAATGCCCTGGTCAGGTTCGCTTGACCAATGGGCGATGCGGCTTTTATATTTCTCAATTTCCTCTCCTGTTCCATCGGTTGAACCGCCATCAACCACAATCCAATTCAGAGATGAATAATCCTGATCCACGATACTCCGGGCTGTTTTTACAAAGCCTGCTTTGTCGTTCAAAACAACAGTAATTATGGAAACAGCCATAGTCATGCCAATTGTACTACTTTTACGATGAGGGTTTGCAGAAAAAGAGTTGAAAACGAAGACAAACAGTTACGCATCATAATGATTGGTAAATTTCGGAAGAAATCAGGCTTTGCCTGAAATAATCGCCGGTTAGTTTCGCCTTTATCTTATGGTTCACGAGGTAATGATGAGACCGGAGTATAATGTCAGTATCCCCTATCTTTTCTGCCGCCTCTTCCAGCGATGTAAAATAAAGCGGGTAGTCAATACCAAGATATTCCACAACAGGAGCTATTGGGTTTACAAGAATCGGGGTATTTCGTGCGATGCATTCAACGATAGTATTATTGGCGCTGGCATCATACAGGTCGAGGAAAACGATATTCTCCGACAAAAGCCGATCATACTGGTTATTGGCAATGAATTTCATGGTTTTGGTTTGGGCAATACATTCCGGGGTCAGAAATTCTTTTCCAGGCGTGTGTTCCAACTCCCTTTTCATGATCTCTTCCATGTTATCTTCATTTTTCATAAGGAATATTTTCTGGTATCCTTTTGCCCGAAGGCGATGTATTGAATAAATTTTCCTGAGCCACCAACCAATCTGAATGATTTTTTTTTCTTTGTTTTGATGAAAAAGCTTTGACGACCAGGTTAATTCAGGAAATTCTGTGGGATGCAGAAGATCATTCACAGGTAGCCTGATAAGAGTCTCAAGATACGATTTGTGGTATGCGGAAAGGGTAAACAGTCCTTTGCAAAATGGGAGACTTTTCCTCCAAGCCGCTGAATTGAAAATTTCCTTGTTTGACTGGTTTTGTGGCAGATATGAGGGGATACATGGCGGTACATGTATGAACCCAATCCATGGAACCAGATGAGGTCTGATTCCTTTCGGATTCCATGCAAAGGTTCTTTCAATAAAAGGGTCGAATAGTATTCCGGAAGTATTATGAAGGCTGCTTATCGACCGCATTGCATAATTCCATCCGCTGCGATGATCCCCGTATGAAATCCCTGGAAAACCAGCAATATTGATCCGTCCATGAAATTGTCTCGCGCTGTTTCTGAAACTAATCCTATTTCTGAAAAAAATATTCAGAAAATCGCCTTTTATTTCCAGTATAAAGGACCGGATGAGTATCCGCTTATTCGCGGAAGACAGAAATGACCGCAGCCTTGTTAACATAATTTACAATTAATGACTTAATTACAGTTAAATTAGTTGACTGTCACTTTCCAAAAAAATAATTAATGCCGGATGAAATTCTGTTTTCCGAAAGAAAAAACAATTTTGCCCTTAAACAAAAATAAACCAAAGAAGGAATATTTGGCTGCTCCAGTTTATCTGAAATTATTCTCGTTTTATAACCCCGCTTTCGCTCCTTAATAAATTTCCGGGAATATTCTTCCGGCATTTCGGAAAGAAACCTGTTGATAAAACTAAAATTTTCTTCCGACCAGTAATGGCTCATCCCGGCTTTAATACTTTCTGTCTTTGTATTTCTGATGTTTCTGAAAACGCCAAGCAACGGCGCATTATCTATCTTTGTAAAAGAATATTTTTTTGAACAATCCAGCAGAAATTCGAGATCCATGGCAAAATGATTTTCAACATTGAAGCCATTGACACTTTCCTGAACTTCCCTGCGATAAAAATACCCAACGGGATTTACGCAAAAAGACTGGCGCTTCCAGTGCCGCAGCATCGCTTCATGGCTAACCATGGCGTCATTGATCCATTGCGTTCCGTCATACTTCATTACCAATATTTTTCCAACAACGAAATTGGCGCCCTGCTCAAAACAGGGAAGTACCGCAGTGAATGCGTCGTGCAGGAAATAGTCATCCGCATTAAGATAAACAACAATATCGCCGGTTGACATTTTAAAGCCCTTGTTCATGGCGTCAGATTGCCCGTTGTCAGGCTCCGATATCCATTTCAGATGCTTATATTTTTTTAATATGTCCAGGGTCCCGTCTGTTGAGCCACCATCCACGACAACATGTTCAAAGTCACGGCAATTCTGCAAAAGCACGCTCTCGATGGCATCAGCGATATACCTGGAACAATTAAAGACAGGAGTAATAACCGATATTCTCATTGTTTCATCTAAACCGCGGAAGGAATCGAATGATAACTGAGCTTAAACGGGAAAAGAAACCGGGAGTGTCTTCAATGGATGATTTTTTCTCTATCTCTTTTTTTAGAAGCACGGACTTTTGCCATTCCTGAATTTCTTTGCTTTTCTGATATCCCGCTTCCCTGTCAATTTCATACCGGGCAATAAATTCCGGTGGCATATCCTTTAAAAACTTATTGATAAACCAGAAATTTTCCTTTGTCCAATAATCATCCTTTAATTGTGTTTTGGCAGTTATTGTGTTCTCAAGAATGCGGTAAACGCCAAGAATACGGTCTGTTTTTATAAACTGGAAATATTTGGAGGCTGAGAGTAAAAATTCAAGATCCTGCATGTAATTATCTTCGTTGAACTGACCAACCTTTTCAAGAACTTCCCTCAGATAAAAATATCCAACCGGATTGTAGCAATAGGAATTAAGCTCCCAATGCCTTAAAATGTCTTCATGATTTATTTTTGGGTCATTGGTAAATGAATCCCCTAATTCTTTTTCAACTTCAACTTTTCCTACAACAAATTTGGCTCCGGCTTCAAAATATGGAATAACAGATTCAAAAGCGCCCGGCAAAAAATAATCATCGGCATTCAAATACACGATGATATCTCCGGTTGCCATTTTAAATCCTTTATTCATGGCGTGCGTTTGTCCTCTGTCAGGTTCTGATATCCAGATTAAGT
>JBAXRP010000125.1:0-12544 GCA_037131145.1 Bacteroidota bacterium | reverse complement strand
TTGGGTTTGCAGCAAAATCCCGAAGGGATGACATGATTATAGATTGAAAAGATTGGGCTTGCAACAGAATCCCGAAGGGATTTTACCTTTATAGAACTTGATAAACCAAAGCTGTTCGACCCCGAAGGGGTCGAAGATTGGTCATTTCTATTTTTTCTATAAATATTTGATACCTTCGGCATCCTTTTTATCAATCATTATTGTTTTTTAATCCCGAAGGGATGACATGATTATAGAAATAGATTTGATAAAACTTCATAACAATCAATTTTTTACGAGCAAATAACAGTCATAATAATTCGAAGTAAGAATTTCAGTTTTCATGAAAAACTACAATATATCGAACCTTAAAGAACTTGAAGCGGAAGCCATCCACATCATCCGGGAGGTGGCTGCCGAATTTGAAAATCCGGTGATGCTCTATTCCATTGGCAAAGATTCCTCGGTGATGGTGCGTTTGGCAGAGAAGGCTTTTTTCCCCGGAAAGGTTCCGTTTCCACTGATGCACATTGATTCGAAATGGAAATTTCGCGAGATGATCGGGTTTCGCGACCATTATGCCAGTGAAAAAGGATGGAAATTAATTGTCCATTACAATAAAGAGGGATATGAAGCTGGTATCGGACCCTATACACATGGATCGAAGGTCCACACCGACATTATGAAAACCCAGGCTTTGCTTCAGGGTTTGGAAAAATATAGGTTCGATGCAGCTTTTGGCGGCGCGCGGCGCGATGAGGAAAAATCGCGCGCAAAGGAACGCATCTTTTCGTTCCGCGACAGGGAACATCAATGGGATCCGAAAAATCAACGACCCGAATTATGGGATACCTTCAATGCCCGCGTTCATAAAGGTGAATCTATCCGGGTTTTTCCACTTTCCAACTGGACGGAACTCGACGTCTGGCAGTATATCCGGCTTGAAAACATACCCATCGTGCCACTCTATTTTGCTAAGGAACGTCTCATTTTTCAGGATAATGGGAATCTCATTCTCGTGGATGATGATCGTATGCCAAAAGAGATGGCTGAACGCGCTACCATGCGGAAAGTGCGGTTCAGAACGCTCGGTTGCTATCCTCTAACGGGAGCTGTGGAATCAGACGCCGATACTATCGAAAAAATTGTGGAGGAGATGATGACTGCCACCAAATCGGAACGCACTACAAGGGTTATTGACTTCGACCAGGAAGGAAGTATGGAACAAAAGAAGAGGGAGGGGTATTTTTGATGGATATTCAAGCATATCTTAATCAGGATCAGAAAAAGGATTTGTTGCGGTTACTTACTGCGGGTTCAGTTGACGACGGCAAATCAACTTTGATCGGACGGTTGCTGTTCGACAGCAAAAAACTCTATGAAGATCATCTCGCAGCCCTCGAAAGGGATTCAAAGAGAATCGGTCACGCGGGAGAGGAAATTGATTACGCGCTGTTACTCGATGGATTAAAGGCTGAGAGGGAACAGGGGATCACAATTGACGTCGCATACCGGTATTTCTCAACCAGTCGTCGCAAATTCATCATTGCCGATACACCCGGACATGAACAATATACCCGGAACATGGTTACCGGAGCTTCAACAGCAAATCTCGCTATCATTCTGGTTGACGCCCGCACCGGGGTAATTACCCAGACCAAACGGCATACTTATCTTGTTTCATTGCTCGGAATAAAGCACATTGTTTTGGCTGTCAATAAAATGGATTTGGTAAATTGGGACAGTTCCATATTTGAAAATATTTGCAGCGAATACAAATCGTTTGTTACGCCGCTTGATGTTTCCGATATCAACTTTATTCCATTATCGGCGCTGAAAGGTGATAATGTTGTTGCTGTTTCGGAAAATATGCCCTGGTATCACGGAAAAAGTCTGCTCGAATTTCTCGAAACCGTTCACATTCAGAGCGACCGGAATTTTGATGATTTCAGATTTCCGGTGCAATATATTATCCGCCCTACATTAGATTACCGTGGGTTTGCCGGAAAAGTTACTTCAGGCGTCATTGCCCGCGGCGATGAGATTATGGTGTTGCCGTCAAGGAAAACATCAAAGGTGAAAAGTATCACTACTTACGATGGAGACCTGGATTACGCTTTTCCGCCTTTGTCGGTGACACTTACGCTTGAGGATGAAATTGATATTTCCCGCGGCGATTTGCTGGTTCATCCTAATAATCTGCCAAAGATTGAGCGCCATTTTGAAGCTATGATGGTATGGATGGATGAACATCCTATGGATCCGTCGCGACATTTTTATATCAAGCAGAATACTCATAATACCCGCGTTCGCATTGATAAAATCAGGTATAAGGTTGACGTCAATACTCTTGAAGAGAGTCCGGTGGAGCATTTCAAATTGAATGAAATCGGAAGGGTTGTGCTTACCACCGTTAAGCCGTTGTACTTTGATCCCTATAAGAAAAACCGAAGTACCGGGTCGTTCATACTGATTGATCCGGTTAGCCATAATACGGTTGCGGTTGGGATGATCATTGATAAAATGAGCAGCGACGATCTTCCTTCAGTAATTACGACCCGTGAACGCGAACAGATTGCCCGCGGCGAAAATCTTATCTCCACCGAAGATTACGTGAAACAGTATAATCAGAAAAGCGCTACTTTGTGGATTACCGGACTTCACGGAAGCGGAAAAAATTTACTTGCCTTCACCCTCGAAAAGCGGCTGTTTGATATGGGGGCTACCGTAGTTTTGCTGGATGGTTTCTCTGTAAGATCGGGACTTTCACGCGAACTCGACTTTACGCCCGCCGACCGCGCCGAACACCTTCGCCGGGTGGCGTACATGTGCAAAATCCTGAATGATCAGGGCATAATCACTATATGTTCATTTATCTCGCCTGATGATAATATACGGCGGCAGGTGGCTGAAATTATCGGCAACGAAAGGTTTCATCTTTTCTATATGGATACTGAGATTGAATTCTGTAGAAAACTTGACCGGTATGGACTATACAAACAGGTAAATGAAGGCAGATTGAAACTAATGCCAGGAATTGACGCGCCTTTTGACATTCCGGATAATGCGAAGTTAGCTTTTAAACCCGACGATCCTACCAACATTGAAAAGGCTATCGGTTATATCGCCGCTTCGGGGATTTTTCCGGTATGATTGCTGGTTATACTCAAAATGGTATAAAACCGCGCATCTAAAAAATTCCAAACTCCAAACTCCAAATTCCAATTTCCAAATCCAAAGGGGAAACGAGAGAGAATCATGGCTTAAAAGTTTTTAAAGCAAGGATGTGGAATTGAGTCCTGAAATTTGAAGTCTGGAATTTGCGATCAGAATGTCACACTTTACCCGGTTTGCGGTATAAAAGATCTTATATTTACACTGAAAATGAAATATTCCTGACTTTGGATGAAAATTCATAATATTCCATTAAAATTTGCCGGGTGTTCAACAATTATAGGGCATACAGCTTTCCGGTACGCTTCCTGAAGAATTGATAAGCCGCCTGTTTTCGCATTACAAAATCTAATATTAACCGGTCATCATTAAAAAGATTTTTATGAAAACGCTATTCATTTTCTTGATGGTTCTATGTTTTGAAAGAGGTATTTCTCAGGCAATAGTTCCATTATCGGGAGAAGATTTTCAGGAGACCATAGTTGGAAAACCTGACAATTACGATCTGACATCATTATTGAGTTACAATGACGACGCCGATCTCTTCCTCGAGATGGGATTTCAATCGCTGATAGTGCAGGAAATAGCCTGGGAACAGATAAAACTAAAAGTTGAAGTTTACAGGCTTGGCTCGCCTGAAGCGGCTTTTGGAGTTTTTTTCCTTTCGAAAAGCAAATGCATTTATCGCGACACCATTGCCGCGTTTGATTGCGACGGACTTTATCAGTATATGGCTGCTTACGGCTCTCTTTTCATTTCGGTATCAAGCGAAACCGGATCAGCCGGCGCCCGCGAGCGTTATCTCCGTGTTGCAGGAAAGGTTATGCAGAAAAATCCACAATCCACATTTCAGTTGCCTGAACCCTTTAACCAGCCTCAGTTTCAAAAATGGAGAAACAACCTCATCTATATTCAGGGTCCGGTTGGTTTGCAAAACTGCCTGATTCCATGGCAAAATATTTTTCTGGGGGTAAGGTTTAATATGTATGCTACTACCTTTACAAAACCCGACAATGATATCTGGTTTGCCCGGATACACTTTGAAACTCCCGATGATCAGATGCTTTTTCTCGAACTTGCCGGACTCACAATGAATGGAACCCCTGTTCCCAACACAAACGCCAATGACGGAATTTACCGGGAATACAAGAGCGTTGATGATTTAACTATCTATTTTCTCCAGAGCCAGGAACCCTGGCCCATATCGGATTTACTAAAATAGTTTAAAGCCTGATTTTTCGTACTTATTTTAAATCTCCCCTTGTTTCAATCTTTCAATCCACTTTTCCGCAGTAACCGGCTTATAGGTGTTAAGTTTTTCGAAAAGCCGGGCAAAATCGGTATCAACCAGAAGCATGTTACGATGTTCAGGGCGCAGGAATCTTTCTGCAACTGCATGGTCAAGCATTTGAAGAAGAGGATTGAAATAATTGTTAATGTTCACTAACCCTATCGGCTTAGTGATAATTCCCAACTGATTCCAGGTAAGCGCTTCAAACAGCTCGTCAAATGTGCCATAAGCGCCAGGGAGCGCAATGAAAGCATCTGAAAGATCTGCCATCATGGCTTTTCGTTCCTGCATACCTTCCACAATGTGCATTTCGGTTAGCCTGGTATGTGCCACTTCCCGTTCCACCAGCAAATGAGGCATTACGCCGATCACTTTTCCGCCGCCGGCAAGCATTGTATCTGCCAGAATACCCATAAGTCCTACATTGGCGCCGCCATAAACAAGGGTAATTTCACGATCGAGCAGATATTCTGCCAGTTTTGCGGCGTGTGTAGTGTAAACATTATCTTTTCCGTTGCTTGATCCACAGAAAACACAGAGGGTTTTTATCATTCTATTATGATTGAAGTTGATGAAAATCTTTACTTTTGCGTTTTAGCTTTGAGCAAAAAACAAAGGTAAACAGAATCCCTGAACAGAAATTATTAAACCAACCATTATGCTATATCCGTTAAAATTCAAACCGGTCTTCAAGGATAAAATCTGGGGAGGAAACAGAATACAGGACAAACTGGGTCTTGATTTTTCACCCCTGCCAAATTGCGGGGAAGCATGGGCGCTTTCGGGAGTTTCCGAATGTCAGACCGTTGTCGCTAACGGATTTTTGGCGGGAAACGACCTCAATGAAATCCTCGAAATCTACATGGATGAACTGGTTGGCGAATCAGTGTATGAGAGACACAAAAACGAATTTCCAATCCTGGTGAAATTTATTGACGCCAACGACTGGCTTTCTATTCAGGTTCACCCAAATGATGAACTTGCTGCAAGTCGCCGGATTGGTAATGGAAAAACCGAAATGTGGTATATTCTTGACGCTGATCAGGGCGCTGAACTCATTTCCGGGTTTAACCGGGAAATGGAGAAGGAAACCTATCTAAAATTTGTTAAAGAGAACCGATTGAAGGAAATCCTTAATGTTGAACAGGTAAAACGCGGCGACGTTTTCTTCATTCCAGCCGGTCGCATTCATGCCTTGGGACCTGGAATTTTACTTGCCGAAATTCAACAAACCTCCGATACTACTTATCGCATTTACGATTGGGATAGGGTTGATTTGTCGGGAAACTCCCGCGATTTACATACACAACTGGCGGTGGATGCCATTGATTTTTCAACTTATGAGAGTTATCGCACAAGTTACAACCCAATTATAAATCGGGTGACGCCGGTGGTAAATAGTCGCTATTTCACAACAAACCTTTTGATATTCAATAAAAAAACGGAGAAGGATTACAGCGACCTTGATTCGTTCGTAATTTATATTTGCGTTGAAGGCGATATATTAGTAACAACTGAGCAGGGTAATTGTCAATTCGCAAAGGGGGAAATTATTCTTTTACCTGCCATTACAGAGATCGTATCGCTAGCCACTACCTCCGAATCGAAAATTCTGGAAGTTTACATTTCATAAAGTTGGTTGAATAAGAAAAACAAGGATAATTGTTAAGAACCAGATAAAGCTGATGGCAATTCAAATCTATCTGTTGAAAACTCGTAAAGATCAGCCGCCAACCTGGGCATTGATCTTATATTCATTAAAAATTTCGACAACAGAATTGAGAATTTCTGAATCAGGCTCTTCAAGCGCTGTAAATTCTTCCGGCTTTCCGAGTTTCGCATATTTGTGCTGCGCGATGGTGTGATACGGCAACAAATGAACTTCTTTTCTGTTTCCGGGAAGCGAGGCAATAAACGCGGCTGTTTTCCTTATATTTTCTTCATCGTCATTAACGCCCCCGATCAACGGGATTCGGATAATAATTTCCGATCCGGCTTCGGCAATTGCGCGAAGATTTGAGAGGATAAGTTCATTGCCAACTCCTGTCCACTGTTCATGAAGGCTGGAATCCATAATCTTCAGGTCGTACAGGAAAAGATCTGTATGTTTTGCCACTTCGAGAATAGTTTCTCTTCTCGCAAAGCCTGCCGTATCAACGGCGCGGTGAATTCCTCTTTTACCGCATTCATCAAGCGCCTCAATAAGCATTTCAGCCTGAAGCAAAGGCTCTCCTCCCGAAAAGGTGACGCCTCCGCCCGATTGATCAAGGAATACCAGTTCCTTTTCAATGATTTCCATGAGGTCTGATACCGACATGATTTTTCCCGACATTTCAAATGCTTTGGTTGGGCAGGCATCTGCACATTTTCCGCAAAGAGTGCAGCGGTTGAAATCGGTTGAGATCCTATTTGCCGAAAGAGTCAGAGCATCAGCGGGGCAAACCGAAACACAGGTTCCGCAACCGATGCACTTAGCGCCTGAGTACATCTTTTCTATGCCTCCACCTATACCTTCCGGGTTATGGCACCATGCGCAGCGCAGGTTACACCCTTTGAAAAAGATTGCCACCCGTATGCCTGGTCCGTCGTTTATCGCGTAACGTTTGATATCGAAAACGAGACCCAGACCGGATGGCGAAGCAATAAAGCTATCGGAGTGATTTTCAGAAGCCATCGTTTTCAGTTCTTTCGATAATCTCCTGCTGAAGATCGGCGTTCATATCGTTGAAGTAATCGCTGTAACCAGCCATGCGCACCAGCAAATCCTTATAATCATCAGGACAAGCCTGAGCCGTCAGTAATGTTGCGGTATCAACAATGTTGAACTGGATATGGTGTCCGCCAAGAGTAAAATAACTACGGATAAGATCTCCAAGTTTTTTCAAATCCGCCTCCTTCTTCAGCAAACCCGGCAGGAAACGCTGATTGAGCAATGTGCCTCCCGATTTAACCTGATCCAACTTTGACAGAGATTTAATTACCGCCGACGGTCCGTGGGTATCGGCGCCATGCGAAGGAGAAGTACCGTCGGAAATTGATTTTCCCGCGAGGCGACCATTTGGCGACGCACCAAGTACCTTTCCGAAATAGACGTGACAAGTGGTTGAGAGCATGTTCAGATGGTATTTCCCATCGGGTTTGATATTGGGTTTCCCATCAATTTCGTTCACCAAATCGTTGTAAACCTCAACTGCAATACTATCGGCATACTCATCATCATTTCCGAAGAATGGCGTTCTGTTGATGATTGTCTGGCGCATAGCTTCTTCGCCGGTAAAATTGTTCTTCAGCGCCTTCAACAACCTCTCTAACGAAAACCGTTTATCTTCATACACATGCTTTTTTATTGCGGCGAAACTGTCGGTAACCGTGCCAAGTCCGCAGCACTGAATATAACTGGTGTTGTATCGCGGACCGCCGTCATAATAATCTTTCCCCCGCGCAATGCAATCGTCAATTACCACTGAAAGGAAGGGCGCCGGCGCATATTTGGCAAACATCCGGTCAATGTAATTGCTTACCCGCATTTTCTGATCAACGACAAAGTGCAGTTGTTTCAGGAATGCCTCGTAAAGAATTTCATAACTGGTGAACGTTTCCGGGTCGCCGGTTTTAATTCCTACAACCTTCCCGGTAGAAGGATCAATTCCGTTGTTCAATGTGATTTCAAGTATTTTCGGAACATTCAGATATCCGGTTAACAGGTAAGCCTCCTTTCCGAAAGCGCCTACCTCAATGCAGCCGCTGCAACCGCCTTCACGCGCATCCTGTAAAGATTTGCCCTGCCGCAACATTTCGGCAACATAAATGTCGGCGTTGAAAACAGAAGGATACCCGTGTCCCTGCCTGATTACGCGAGTGACTGCATGAAGGAATTTATCCGGTGTTACAATGCTGATATGCGCCGAATTACCCGGTTGAAGTATGTGAAGTTCTTCAATCACTTCGAGCATTATATATGAAACCTCGCTGACGCCATTGGTTCCATCGCTTTTAACTCCGCCTATGTTGATATTAGTAAAATCGTTGTAAGTCCCACTCTCACGAGCGGTTATGCCCACTTTTGGCGGTGCGGGATGGTTGTTCACCTTGATCCAGAAACAGGAAAGAAGTTCCTTAGCCTGTTCGCGGGTGAGGGATCCTTCGGCAATCTCCTTCTCATAAAAAGGGGCCAGGCGCTGATCGAAATGTCCGGGGTTCATGGCGTCCCAGCCATTCAGTTCGGTGATGGTTCCGAGGTGGACAAACCAGTACATCTGGATTGCCTCCCAAAAAGTTTGCGGCGCATTGGCAGGAACCCGCCTGCAAACTTCCGCTATCTTCACCAACTCAGCCGCTCTGACGGGGTCGTTTTCTTTCCCTGCAAGTTCTTCAGCCAGCGCTGCATGACGTTCAGCAAATACTATTGCCGCATCGCAGGCAATATCCATTGCTTTCCACTGCTCTGCCTTGTCGGTAGCTTCCTTATCGTTGAGATAATCAAGGTTTGCAAGGTTTTCCGCAATTTCGCGTTTAAAATCTATCATCCCTTTCCGATAAATTTTTCCATCCAGCGCTGTGTGGCCCGGCGCGCGTTGCTCCATAAATTCGGTAAACAAGCCGGCTTCATAAGCAGCTCTCCATTCCAGCGGCACGTGGTTGAAAATTCGCTCGCGCTGCGTCCTGCCCTGCCAGTATGGAATCACCTCCGTTTCATAAGTAGCAATGTCTTCCGCGCTGATTTTGTAGCGTTGCATCTCTCGTGTGTTCAGTACCTGAAAATCGTCGGCGCTATGGCAGGTGAGTTCAGGGAAAGTAGGAACTACTTTTGGGGCAGGTCCTCGCTCGCCAACTATCAACTCACCTTCGCCGAGAAAAAGGGCTTTTTTTCGGCAGTGGTCGAGAAAAGTCAGCGACCGCATTACCGGGATAGAATACCTGCCATAATTCTCCTTATAAAAAGCCGTTTCGTGAAGCGCCCGTTCGATTGAAAGCGACGGCTCGGTTTCAACAGAGAGTTTTCTGAGTTTACTTATCCGTTCATTCATGTGATAATTTCCTTGAGAGCCGGCTTGCCGTTCAGGTTTTGATGTGTGTATTTTTATGGTTTCAAACATGATAATAGCCTGGTTATAATGAAGTATCTGGATTATATTTTCACTTTGGGGATTTAGAAATTAATGAGTATCCGGTTGTTTATCTATTCTGAATTTATATTTTCAATCGTTAATGTTCCGGTTACAGTCAGAAATTTAAGAGAGGCAACCGTTAACGACGCAGACGACTGGATTAGAACATTGTGACAGATTGCAGGATTATCCGAAGAAACAACCGGCATATTGATAGCTCCCGAAGGAATTATCACATTGTTTGTCGCCACAGGAACCCCCTTTACAGTTGCATGATTCAGCATTTGCCAGTTTGCCGGGTTATGCCAGTCATGGTTCTGCTGACCAATCCATACCCATGTCAAATCAGCCGGTCCGAACAAAAAATTTCCCTTCCCGCTGAAAGTAACCACGGTTAAATTATGTAAAGAGTCAAAAGTTACCGTTGATACAGCTCCCTGAAGAAGTTGTAAAACAACCTCGGAAAACATCTTAACAACTCCAAAATCAGAAACATATCCAAAATAAAGATCGGGGCTGGTATGCATCCATGCTACATCCAGTTTTTTATTTGTTTCGATGATCGTCTGGGTTCCGGCTTTGACGCTGTCGCCATAATGAATAAATGCTGAAGAAAATTGTCCGTCGGAAGTTTCAGAATAAAAATTGATCTTTCCGTTGCCTTTAACCGGTTTGTTCATGCCCGAAGAATCTGTAGAAATGGTATTGAGGACTCCTGTTTGCGAACAGAACATGAGATCTTTGAAGTTATCGGACTGAATCCTTACAGATGTAATTGAGCTATTTTGACTTGCTGATAAAACCTGCGGCGGGGTATTTGTGTAAGGAAACAGGGTGGAAAGAAACAAGGTGTTTGCGGTAGCGTTTTTTTGCGCTAACATTTTCGAATATTGCCTGAAACCTCCGGCAATTACCATACTGTCCAGTTGAAATGAAAAACTTAAACCTACGCCCGGCGTAGTGACTCGCGCAAGTAACGAAACCGAATTTCTTGAGTAAACTCCCTGCGAAGAGCTAAAATCAGGAACGAAGGCGCCGGTGGAGGCGGAAGGCGAACTTCCAAATAATCCGTTTCCATGTAATTGAAATGTGTAGGTTTTGGTAGATGAAGAAGTTACAAAATCAGAAAGAAGAAAATACTTATTCCGGACAAAGAGGTTTTTACGGATTATGTCGGCGCTTTGGTAAGTTACTCTCACTTCGCCGTAATCAAGCAACGGAGTATCAAAACAATGTTCAATATAAGCGGTATTGGTTGATGTACTCACCGATTCCCCTGTGGGGGGTAATGGTCCGGCGCCATTTACAAGAATCAGGCTATGGTCAATAGCCTTATTTTCGAGTTCGGCAAGCGAAGCGCCGGGATATCCGGGGTCAACGGCAAGGAGTTCGTTATATGCAGCGAGCGAAAAACTGGTGGCGTCGCCCTGGTGATGAGCTTTAGCGCCGGTCAGCGCAATTCCATGTTTGCCAATAAAGTGCATATAAACAGCAGATGGTTGCCAGGAGGAGCGAAACACAAGACTACCGGCGGCGGGCAGGGACTGGAAAAGACTATCCTGAATTGCGCCATGCGTCACATTGGTTGCAATATATTGGGTTCTTACAAAAGGATCGTCAGGATTAAAGCCCGGATTCAGCCAGTTAAACTGCGGTTTTCCCGACAGCGCCATGATGACTGTTCCAAACCCCAGATAGCTGTCGTGGATTGCCGGAAAACTTCCATCGGGCATACGAATCTTGTTCATCCAGTCATACAGCCGGTCGTATCGCGTATCGAACCAGGGATTCCTGATATTCCTCGTCGTAGAATTGAAAGTAGCGGGATAATAACCATCAGGCAGGAAATTGCCCGTTGAACGGATAAAGGAAAAAGCATTTTCGAAGGCATATTTGAAATAGTTCGGTCCTTCGGCATATCCCGCGAGGGTATCTGGTTCTGAAACGCGGGGATAGACGCCGTTTTCCATCCAAAGGGTGTTATCAAGGTTATATAACCCGGCATTTATCCAGTTCTGTGGTTGATAATTCACATTGGCGTTGGAATAATCATTGAAAACAACGGCGGCGAGTCCAAGCGCCGAAGCGGTCATTATGCTGTGGTTATTAAACTGGTAAGTAAAAAATTTCAGGTTCAGGAAAGTATATGACGCCATTGACTTTTGGTAAAGATTGGCGGCGAATGTCAATAGTTTTGTTTTTGAAGCGTCGAGAAGGGTTTGAGGCGTTCCTGCGCCTTTCAGCAAATCATAAGCAACGAGGTATGAAATTAGTTCCTTCGACCTGTGTTGCCAGGGGTTATAAAATGTCCAGAAAGTTCCTACATCAACGTCGGTATTAATCTGTTCAAGCAGACCCAGCGCACGGTTCAGTATTGTGTCGCGCTCAGTTTGAGTCAACTGCACAATGGTATTGGCGTAAAACTTTCGGTCCATCAGATAGATAAATGCCGCTTCCCGCGCTATCATTGAACGGATATATCTTTCGGTGATTGTTGAATTTCCGGCTGGGATTGCCGAATTGGCATTAAGCCAAATGCTGCCGTATAAAAAAAGATGATTCGGGTCGGCAAGTGTCGCTCTTACAACCGGAACCGCTGCGCTATCGAGCAATGTACGCGGAAAACCGGGGGCAAATCCGGGAGGGTTCCAGCTTCCCTGGGCAAAAAACTGATGCGGAAGCAAAACCAGCATGAAAAAAAAAGTTATAGGCTTTTTCATATTTCGACCATGTTATTATTAAATATTTGAAGCTGATGAATAAAACAAACTGTTGATCTGCTTAGGTCAGGTTGTAAATAAGCTTGGCTAAAGCAGGTATTATGATTAATAATTTCACCCCTTCGGGGTTTAAAACTGGTTTCAATTCTTTCTATAATCATGTCACCCCTTCGGGGTTTGCAAAAACTTCGATTAGATAAAATGTTGATTGGTTGCCAAATCCCGAAGGGATGACATGATTGTAGATTGAAAAGATTGAGTTTGCAACAAAA
>JBAXRP010000124.1:0-12590 GCA_037131145.1 Bacteroidota bacterium | reverse complement strand
GTGATTTTTACAGCAACAGCCGCCAACGGTGGAACCAACCCTGTTTTCCAGTGGAAAGTGAACGAATTGATGGTGGGAGCGAACAGTTCAACCTTTATTTACATTCCTTTAAACAATGATGTAGTTAACTGCACAATTACATCCAACGCTACATGCGCGACAGGAAATCCGGCAATATCTAATTCCATCACAATGGCGGTGAATCCCGTTCTCCCTGTCGGCGTTTCAATAGCGGCGTCAGTTAATCCGGTTGATAAAGGACTTCCGGTTACATTTACAGCTACTGCGGTCAACGAAGGATCATCTCCGGTTTATCAATGGAAAGTCAATGGCATTGATTTTGGGTTAAACAGTAATTCTTACACATATATTCCTTTAGATGGCGATGTAGTTATCTGTAATTTAACATCAAACGCCGTATGTGTTTCAGGAAATCCAGCCACTTCAAATGCAGTGACAATGATCGTAATTCCTGTACCGGTTATCAGGAATCTTAACAACATTACGGTTACAGGTAATCAGTGTTTTGACGCTACCCAAACAATAGCGGTTGCAGGAGACCAAACTACTTTTACTGTTATCGCAGGAGGAAGCGCCACCCTGATTGCCGGTATGAATATTCTTTTTTACCCAGGCGTTTTTGTTGAGCCGGGCGGATACATGTATGGTTACATAGCAGAGAATGGACCCTGGTGCGTAAATCCGCCGGTTGGCGCCGTGGTAACAGGAAAAGATGAAGTTCGGACGGATATAGATCAACAGTTTTTCAAAATCTATCCAAATCCGACAACCGGGGCTTTTATGGTTGAATTAAACACGACGGGCGCCACCGAAAAATACACGGTAGAAGTTTATGATATGAATGGAGGAAAGATATTGTCGGAAGAAATGGCAGTTGAGCGGAAACATCAATTTTCATTGTCGGGCAAACCGGCAGGAATTTATTTGATCAGGGTTATCAGCGAAAGTAATTCCGGAACCACAAGGATTATAATGCAAAAATGATGTGTTAAAAAAAAGCCAACCACTACCTGAAGGTAGTGGCAATTCAAATTGCTTATATTCAATAATTTCAAACCTAATCCCAATCTTTATGAAAAACCTTCTGAATTTTTTATTTCTAACTGCATTTCTTCTGAATGTCACAGTCGCATTTCCGCAGAAAACGAACAATGAACCATCAAAACAAAGCATTAACGACCGGGTAGATACTCGTGTGGACAATATGCGTTACTGGATGAAGATGGCTGAAAAGGGACTTACACCTTTTAACCCGCATAAGGCTTTGGCGCCAGCCATTTTTAAGGGCAGCGAGATCAAAGCGCGCGGAGTGAGAACCACCAATTCGCCTGATGTTCCGGTTACAAACCTGACCGATGTTACAGAAAGCGAAAATTCTGTTTTCATTGATCCGAACAATGCCGATTACATTCTTAACTCTAACAACTCAACATCATGGAGCGGAGGTTATGTAGGAACGCTATACGGCGCTAACTATTTTCAGTCGCCCAATGCCGGGATTGGCTGGGTTGGCAGTCCTAACGGAGCAGGTGGGCCAAACAGCGGCGACCCCACCACCGCCATCAGCTTGAATGGGCGGCAATATGTAAACTTTATTGATAATCCAGGGGGACAGGGAATTGCTTATTCTGATGACGGAACAGCGTGGACAGCGGCAACAGTTGCGGCGAATCCGGGAGATATGGCTGATAAAAACCACATGTGGATTGATAATAAAATTACCAGCCCTTATGAAGGAAATATTTATGTGGCATGGACAGATTTTGGCGGCGCTGATGACGCTCAAATAAAGATCGCACGGTCGGTTAACGATGGAGTTGCATGGGGCGCATCGTTAAACATCAGTTCGGCAATTAATGCAGGAAGCCATAATCAGGGGGTAAATATTCAGACAGGACCTAACGGCGAAATTTATGCCGCCTGGGCGGTTTATGACAGTTGGCCTTCTGATGAAACAGCAATTGGGTTTGCCAAATCGTCAAACGGCGGCGTAAGCTTTGCGACGGCGACAAGAATCATTTCCAACATCAAGGGGATAAGAACAACAGCCGTAAACAAAGATCACAGGGTAAATTCTTTCCCTGTAATGGCAGTGGATATCAGCGGCGGACCAAATAATGGAAATATTTATATAGTTTGGACAAATATTGGCGTTCCCGGCGTAAACTCCGGAACAAACAAAAGCGTTTATATTATACGTTCAACCAATGGAGGAACCACCTGGTCAACGCCGGTTCGGGTAAATCAGGGACCTAATGTTGCCGACAAGGAAGCCTATTTTCCATGGATAAGTTGCGATCCGGCAACCGGGGTTTTAAGTGTGATTTTTTATGACGACAGAAATGTTTTAAGTACTCAGTGCGAGGTTTTTACAGCCTATTCAACCGATGCAGGCACAAGCTGGACAGACTTTCAGGTAAGCGATGTTTCGTTTACGCCTGCCGCTATTCCAGGTCTCGCCGGAGGATACATGGGCGATTACCTTGGCATTACGTCACAAGGAGGAAAAATTTATCCCTGCTGGACAGATAACAGAGGCGGTTTGTATATGACTTATGTATCGCCTTTTGAATTGGGACTTAATGCTGGGTTTTCCACAAATAATACCACAATTTGCACAAGTACGGGAGTAACATTCTCAGATGGATCCTCCGGTCCGCCAACATCATGGAACTGGAGCTTTCCCGGAGGAACGCCGTCGGCTTTTGTAGGTAAGACTCCGCCGGGAATTATTTATAACGCGCCAGGAACATACGATGTTTCGCTCACTGTTTCCGACGGAATTACAACCGACACGGAAACCAAAACCGGGTATATCACGGTAAAGGATGTGATAGCCGGTTTCACAGGCGCGCCAACTTCATTGGTTATAGGAAATTCAGTGACCTTCACCGACAATTCCTCATGTTCCCCTGCAACCTGGGAATGGACATTCCCCGGTGGAACTCCGTCCTCATTCAATGGGCAAACTCCGCCTGCCATTTTTTACAATACGCTTGGAACCTTTGATGTTTCCCTTACCGTTACAAAACCGGGCGTAACGGATACAAAAACAAGAACAGGTTATATTATTGTCGGGCTTCCGATATTCAACATGACTAATGGAACTGTGACAACCTGTACCGGCAATTTTTATGATTCGGGCGGTCCATCAGCAAACTATTCGAATAATGAAAACTTCACGGAAACATTTTATCCCTCAACCCCCGGATCAATGACGCGGTTTACCTTTACTTCGTTCAGTACAGAATCAGGATATGATTATTTACGAATATACGACGGTGTAAATACTGCCGCCCCCTTGATCGGAATTTACAATGGAATTGCCGGACCAAGCGTTGTCACAGCCTCAAACGCTGCCGGAGCGATTACATTTAATTTTACTTCCGATGTGAGCGTGACCAGCTCCGGCTGGTCGGCTGATATCAGTTGCTATAGTACGACAGAACCTCCCGTCGCTGATTTTTCGGCTTCACAAATCAATCCGGTGGTTGCCCAAACTATTACATTTTCCGATTTGTCATCAAATTTTCCAACTTCATGGTCATGGTCATTTAGCCCGGCAAACGTTACTTTTGTTGGCGGAACCAACGCTTCATCCCAGAATCCGCAGGTGCAGTTTTCAGCGCTTGGATTCTATTCAGTATCATTAAATGTAACTAACGCCTATGGTTCGGATTCGGAAATTAAAACGAATTATATTCATGTCACCAACTGTACCTTTAACGCTTTGCCGTTTGCTGAGAATTTCAATGGAACAACTATTCCCAACTGCTGGTATCAGATTGACCATCAGGGCAACGGACAGATTTGGCAATTTGGAGTGATCACCGGGCAAAGCCCGAATCCGGCATTAACAGGGAATTATGCCTATCTCGACAGCGATACTTATGGTAGCGGGAACTCTCAAAATGCCGATCTGATCTCACCATCGCTCGACTTATCAGCATATACCGGTATTACACTACAGTTCGACCATTACTTTCAAAGTTATTACGGTTCGTCGGGAACTTTATCTTACAGTATCAACAATGGTTCTACATGGACGCAGATCCAACAGTTTGTCAATACCTCTGCAACCAATCCTGCTATTTTCAACCAGACTCTCGCCGCGCTTTCAGGGCAGTCGCAGGTGAAATTCAAATGGAACTATACAGGTAATTATGGATGGTACTGGGGTATTGACAACATTCTGGTAACCGGAGTCTGCATCGCAACTCTGCCGGTGAGCGTTTCCATTACAGCATCGTCCAACCCGGTTGATGAAGGAACTCCTGTAATTTTTTCCGCCTCTCCTGTCAACGGAGGAACATCGCCGGTTTATCAATGGAAAGTTAATGGCGTTAATGCAGGAACCAATAGTAATTCTTATACGTATATTCCGGTTAACGGCGATGTTGTCGCCTGTATTCTTACATCCAGCGCAACATGTGTTTCCGGAAATCCCGCCACATCAAATACGGTGACGATGACCGTGACGACTGTTCCGGTTATCCTGAATCTTAACAATATCACGGTTACCGGTTTACAGTGTTTTAATGCCACACAAACCATAGTGGTTGCCGGAAACCAAACTACTTTTACGGTTCAGAACGGAGGCGCAGCCACCTTAATTGCCGGTCAGAATATCATCTTTCATCCCGGCTCCGTTGTTTTACCGGGAGGTATGCTACATGGCTATATCGCGCCCAACGGTCCGTATTGCATGCCACCGGTAAAATCATCAATTGTAACGGAAAATAAAGAAAAGGCGACGGTACCGGAAAAGAGGTTTTTCCGCGTTTATCCAAACCCGACTACCGGCGAATTTACGGTGGCGCTTGACGGATATGTTCCTTCGGAAAAAACTATCGTTGAAATTTACAGCATGAAAGGCGAAAGAATTATTTCCACCGAGATGACCGACGAGATGACACATCAATTCTCGCTTGTCGGAAAACCTTCAGGGTTGTACGTTGTGAGAGTTGTGTCGCAAAGCATGAATGGTACTTCGAGAATTGTGAAACAATAATATCCTCCCCGAAGAATTGATTCGGATTCTTATCAGTTGGTTTTAACCAACTGATAAGATAGTACCTTTAGCCAAAGTTTGACTTCAACATGAAACTAAGAATCACACTACTTCTTATTGCCGCCATTTTTACCGGTTTTATATTGCGCGGACAAGATATTCCTGAAATTCTGAAAAAACGGAATGAAATCTTTTTTTCATTTGAGGTAAAATCGACGCAGGAGATCAATACATTGGGCAACCTGATTTCCATTGATAATGTGAAGGACAAAAAGGTGTGGGCTTATGCAAACATCGAACAATATCTGAAGTTTCTGAAACTTGGATACGACATTACCATGCTGCCGCCTCCCGGCGTGAATACCGAAGTTGAGATGACCAACCACACGGTTTTAAGCCCCTTGACCACATGGAATTTTTACCCGACCTACACGAATTATGAAAGCCTGATGGCGCAGTTTCAAACAAATTATCCGAATCTCTGTCATCTCGACACCATAGCCACCTTAGCGAGTGGGCGGAGGCTGCTTGTTTTGAAAATTTCCGACAATGTTGCTACTGATGAAGCCGAACCTGAGTTTTTCTATTCCTCATCCATACATGGCGATGAAACCACAGGTTATATCCTGATGCTGCATCTTATTGATTATTTGCTTTCAGGCTATGGCTCGAATCCCGAAGTAACCGACCTGATAAATAACATGGAGATTTTCGTATGCCCGCTCGCCAACCCCGACGGCACATATTACGGCGGCAACACAACTGTAAATGGCGCCCGGCGGTACAATATAAATGGCGTTGATCTGAACCGGAATTATCCAGATCCAAAGGTTGGGCAACATCCAGACGGAAATTCGTGGCAACCCGAAACTGTGGCTTTTATGGATTTCGCTACGCAGCGACATTTTGTTGCCGCTTGTAATTTCCACGGGGGCTCCGAAGTGGTAAATTATCCCTGGGATACATGGGCGACTCTTCATGCCGACGATAACTGGTTCCAATATATAAGCCGCGAATACGCCGATACCGTTCATCTGCACGCTCCAGCCGGTTACATGGTTGATCTGAATAACGGAGTAACAAACGGTTATGCCTGGTATGAAGTTAACGGAGGCAGGCAGGATTACATGAATTATTACCACCATTGCCGGGAAATCACTATTGAAATATCCTACACAAAACTGCTTCCCACCAGCCAGTTGCTTGCACACTGGGATTACAACTGGCGGTCGTTTATCCTTTGGATGAAGGAGGCGCGGTACGGGGTACACGGCGTTATTACCAACCAGGTAACCGGCAGCCCGGTGGCGGCGAAGGTTTTTATAATAGGACATGACTTTACCGGATCGGAAGTTTATTCTTCCGTAAACGCCGGGGATTACCACCGTCCATTAAAAGCCGGAACATATACCTTCGAGTTCTCTGCGCAATGCTATCAGACACAAACAATTCCCGGAGTTGTTGTGAACGACCATGCAACTGTGAACCTCAATATCCAGCTTCTTCCCGGCGCAAGTGTAACAACTGCGGCTGTAACTTCAATAACAGGAACGACCGCCATTTCGGGTGGAATTATAGTTTGTGACGCCGGGCTGGCAATCTCGGCGCGCGGCGTATGCTGGAGCGTTTCAACAAACCCGGTTATAACGGGGAACCACACGGTAAACGGAGCGGGCGTCGGAACATTCATAAGCCAGATCACAGGATTGTCGCCAAATACCGCTTACCATGTAAGAGCTTATGCAACAAATGCAACCGGGACTGTTTACGGAGCCGATATTTTGTTTACCTCGGCTTGCGGAGCCGTCGCCTCCTTCCCGTGGAATGAGGGCTTTGAAAACGGAGGCGCGATCCCTTCCTGCTGGACGCAGGAGCAGGTGAGCAGTTCAGGCGTGAACTGGATTTTCATTTCCGGAAACGGCGGCAGTAATCCATCAACCGCCCATACCGGAACCTATAACGCCTGCCTTAAGGATGTAACAACCGCTGTTAATAAAACCCGGTTAATCACCCCGATGCTGGAATTGACTTCGGCGCCCAGCCCCCAGCTAAAATTCTGGCATACGCAAGCCGTTTGGAATTCCCGCCAGGACCAATTGGCAGTATATTATAAAACATCCGTAGATGGCGCGTGGATATTGCTGACTACCTACACTGCGAGTATTGCAACGTGGACTCAGGAAACCATCAATTTACCCGGATCAACAGCTACCTACTACATTGCTTTCGAAGGTAATGCGAAATATGGAAGGGGAGTTTGCATTGACGATGTTCAGGTTTCATCTTCCTGTTCTGCCCTGCTACCGGTTAGTATTACAATAGCCGCTGATGCAAACCCGGTTTTCAGCGGAACAACAGTGAATTTCGCTGCCACTGCTGTCAATGGCGGTACTGCGCCGGCATTTCAATGGTTTGTTAATGGCGCAACGGTGACGGGCGCTACCAACAGCGCCTTTTCATATATCCCGGCAAACAACGACCTTTTTTCATGTATCCTCGCCTCCAATTTACTCTGCACAACCGGAAATCCTGCCACTTCCAATACAATTACCATGATTGTGGAGAGTGTGCCTCTCAACCGTGAGGTTCAGAATGAAACCATCGTAAGCGGGCAAACTATATGTTACGACGCCTTACAAACCATCATGGTAGCCGGAAACGGAACTGTTTTTGAAATTCAGCCGGGAGGGCAGGCAACTATGATTGCCGGACAGACAATACAGTATTTGCCAGGCACGATAATCATGGAAGGTGGTTTCATGCATGGGTATATTTCCCCTTCGGGTCCATATTGTTTCCCTCAGAATAATCAACCAATAGAAACCGGAACTTTATTCAGTCCTACGGCGATTTCTGATGGAAAAGGATTTTGCCGGATTTATCCAAACCCAACCTCCGGAGCTGTTACACTCGAATTATCGGCAGATCATCCTTTTATCAACATGAATGCAGAAGTTTTCACTATTCGCGGAGAAAAAATCATCTCAACAATATTTAACTCCAATGAAAAATCAACGCTGAGTCTCGCCAATTATCCAAACGGAGTTTATGTCGTCAGGGTTTCCAATGGAATGGAAACCGTTAGTTTCAAAATAATCAGGCTGAATTAATCTACTGTTCCATTTCCCTTTACTGCAAACGGGCAAAATCAAATTTCAGTTTGCTTTTCTCAAAATTCTCTTTTGCATTAAGCAATATTGTTTTTTGGTGAATATTGTATGGGATTCCGCCAGTAGTTCCCTGGCATGATCCTCTTCCCGCCGGGTGTGAATTGTAACTATTGTGGCTTCGGATAAAGGTACTTCATTGGCTCCGCCAACGGGCGGATCGCTATGAGCCAATCTATTCAGGCAAAGTGAGCCGCATTTAGTGACATGATATTTTCATGAAGTTACCTTTACATAAAATTTTCAGCATAAATTCGTCGCAAATCATTGCCAATTTTGCATTTCCGAAGGCAGCGCTTATCAATTTGAAAACGCTCATGATTGGAAATTTAATTCGCACGAAATTTGTTTATATTGAAATTACCTTTAATTTTACACCCCTAATGGGCTATTTAAAAACTATCGATTATAAAATGGATAGTTTTTTTACTTTTTACCCGAAAATGTCGTAAATTTAACATTTATTATTTACTGTCTGCCGTCGTTGCGGTGGATTAAAAAAACCCCCTGTTGTATGAAAAAAGCGATTTTACTCTGTTGCATGGTTTTGATTGTAATTGCGCAACTTCTGTTTATGCATGGCAATGCATATTCAGTTACTGCAAATCCTTCACCAATTCAGTTTACACAACCCGACGGAACAAGGTTAACAATTTATCTCAAAGGGGATGAATTTATCCATTGGGCTGAAACATCTGATGGTTTTACCATTATGTCAAATTCGCTGGGAGCTTATGAATATGCCAAAACCGACAATTACGGACGTTTGGTTTTCTCAGGAATCAAGGCAAACAATCCGGGAAAACGAAGTACTTCTGAAGTTTCATTTCTGAACAACACACCCAAAGGGTTGTTTTTCAGCAGTGAGCAGATTCGCGACATGAAGGATATTCTGAAAAACGGAGGGGCGCCATATTCACCGCTCAGCGGTGGATTCCCTACAACGGGCGTTCGAAACCTGGTTATGATTCTGGCAAATTTCTCCAATACCACAACCACATTCACCCAGGCGAATTTCAATAATTATATGAATCAGTTGAACTACAACTCAACAGGTAGTTTTAAGGACTTTTACATTGAAGTTTCTTATGGACAGTTAACAGTAAACACTACCGTAACCGTATGGGTGACACTTCCCAACACTCATGATTATTATGGACCGGACACTAAATGGGGTGAATTTGCATTTGCAGCAGTTACAGCCGCCAATAATCAGACTTCGATCAATTTCGCCAGCTTTGATAATAACAGCGACGGGGTGGTTGATGGCGTGGCTATTATTCATCAGGGTCAGGGTCAGGAGGAAACAGGGAATACACTCGATATATGGTCGCATAGCTGGGACCTGTCTTCAGCAGGTTACAGCGCTGCCCAAAGAACCTTTGACGGAGTGCAGGTTGACGCCTATACAACCATGCCTGAAAAAAATTCAGTGGGAATGGGTACAATCGGCGTGATGTGCCATGAATTTGGGCATAACCTTGGTTCGCCTGATTTTTATGACACTGATTACTCCACAAGCGGATACTACTCTGGCACCGGGTCATGGGATTTAATGGCAGGTGGGTCATGGAATGGTTCATCCGGAACCAAACCGGCTCACCCGAATGCTTGGATAAAAGCTTTTTTCAACTGGACAACCCCCGTTGTTTTAACATCCACGCAAACAAAAATTCTGCGTAATGCACAGTTATATACAGATGTAGTGCGGTATAATACCACAACTTCAAATGAATATTTCCTGTGCGAAAACAGGCAACAAACTGGCTTCGATGTGGGGATTCCCGGTCATGGGCTAATCATCTACCATGTTGATGGAGCTTATATTACAGCCCATTCAGGCTCGAATGATATTAATGCCGGTTCGCATCAGGGTTTATACCCGGTTTGCGCAAATTCTACCGGAAATCCACCAACTACGTATGGTACCATTAACAGCAGTAGTTGCCCATTCCCGGGTACAGGTAGCAAAACTTCTTTCATGGATGTAACTACGCCAAATTCCCATTCATGGGCAGACGCAAATACCAGTTCGCCAATAACCAGTATTGCTGAAAATACCGCCACAAAAGAAATAACTTTTAATTTTGCAATCGCCGCAGCAGACCCACCGCTGGCAGTCGGCTCAATCAGCGCGAGCCAGACGATTTGCGTGAACACAACTCCCGCACAATTAACCGGAGTAGCTCCTTCCAATGGAACGAATCCTACCTACCAGTGGCAAAGTTCACTCACTAACGTTACTTTCACCAATATAACCGGAGCCACCTCTCTAAACTACCAACCGGGCGCATTAACAACCACAACCTTCTTCAGGCAAATGCAAAATGCCACCGGAACAACAGGGGGTCCTCTGCCAACCAACACTCTGACTATAACGGTAAATCCGCTTCTGCCCGTAAGCGTATCAATTGCTGCGTCAGCCAATCCGGTCTGTACCGGATCTCCGGTAACCTTTACTGCCACCCCCGTTAATGGCGGTTCCGCGCCAGCTTATCAATGGAAGAAGAACGGCATTGTCGTCACTGGCGTTACCGGAGCATCATATACAAACTCCTTTCCCGGCAATGGAGATGTTATTACTTGTGTGCTTACTTCTAACGTTTCCTGTACAACCGGCAATCCTGCCACTTCCAATGCTATTACAATTACATTGGCAACGCCAATACCGGTAAGCGTAACGATAGCGGCTTCTGCAAACAACGTGTGTTCTGGAACTTCTGTAACCTTCACAGCGACTCCAACCAACGGCGGAACGAATCCCGCTTATCAGTGGAAAAAAGGCATTTCGGTCATCGCTGGCGCCACAAATGCAACTTACAGCTACGCTCCGGCTAACGGCGATGTAATTACCTGTTTGCTCACTTCCAATGCAACCTGTGTCTCTAACAATCCGGCAACGTCGAATACCATTACTATGGCGATTAACCCGCAGCTTGTTGTTGGTTCAATAAGCGCGAGCCAGACGATTTGTACCGGCGCTGCTCCGGCGCAATTAAACGGTATTGCTCCTTCGAATGGAACTAATCCTACCTACCAATGGCAGAGTTCGCTTAATAATATCACCTTTACAAATATCAGCGGCTCCACTTCCACGCTTAATTATCAGCCGGGCGTTTTAACATCAACAACTTATTACAGGCAACTGCAAAATGCTTCCGGAACCTGTGGAGGACCGCTGCCGACAAATACTGTCACAATTACAGTTACTTCAGCGTTACCTGTTAGCGTATCAATTGCGGCGTCGGCAAATCCGGTATGCGCCAATACTACGGTGACATTTACCGCCACCCCGGTTAACGGCGGAACATTACCGGGTTATCAATGGAAAGTCAATGGAGCAAATGTCACAGGCGCTACCAATGCCACATATTCATTTATCCCGGTTAACGGCAACACGGTTGTGTGCGTTCTTACTTCCAACGCTACTTGTCAAACGGGAAGTCCTGCAACTTCAAATACAGTAACAATGGCGATTAACCCGCAGCTTGTTGTTGGTTCAATAAGCGCGAGCCAGACGATTTGTACCGGCGCTGCTCCGGCGCAATTAAACGGTATTGCTCCTTCGAATGGAACTAATCCTACCTACCAATGGCAGAGTTCGCTTAATAATATCACCTTTACAAATATCAGCGGCTCCACTTCCACGCTTAATTATCAGCCGGGCGTTTTAACATCAACAACTTATTACAGGCAACTGCAAAATGCTTCCGGAACCTGTGGAGGACCGCTGCCGACAAATACTGTCACAATTACAGTTACTTCAGCGTTACCTGTTAGCGTATCAATTGCGGCGTCGGCAAATCCGGTATGCGCCAATACTACGGTGACATTTACCGCCACCCCGGTTAACGGCGGAACATTACCGGGTTATCAATGGAAAGTCAATGGAGCAAATGTCACAGGCGCTACCAATGCCACATATTCATTTATCCCGGTTAACGGCAACACGGTTGTGTGCGTTCTTACTTCCAACGCTGCTTGTCAAACGGGAAGTCCTGCAACATCAAATACCCTGACCATGACAGTGAACTCTGCGCTGCCGGTAAGCGTTACCATAGCGGCGTCAGCAAATCCTGTATGCGCCAATACTTCGGTGACATTTACGGCTACTCCGGTTAACGGCGGAACTTTACCAGTATATCAATGGAAGAAGAATGGAACCATCGTAAGTGGCGCTATATCAGCAACATATAGCTATACTCCGGCAAATGGAGATTTAATTACGTGTATACTTACTTCCAATCTTGGTTGTGCATCGAACAATCCGGCAACTTCAAATACAGTAACAATGGCGATTAACCCGCAGCTTGCTGTTGGGTCAATTAGCGCGAGTCAGACGATTTGTTCAGGCGCTGCTCCGGCGCAATTAAACGGTATTGCTCCTTCGA
>JBAXRP010000123.1:0-12673 GCA_037131145.1 Bacteroidota bacterium | reverse complement strand
CGCGTGAAAAATGGACAAACAATAATTAAGACAACCGGATTTGGCGGCAATAGTTTAAAAATTATAACAAATCAATACGTTGCAAAAAAAGAGAAATTAATAGGTTATCTAATTGATGAATTAAATGCACCGAAAATCCGTTCTCAGAATAGTTTTCTTACAATAAAACTAATTATTGATAAATTTTATTCCTCCTTTGATGATTATACTTATCATAGGGCATTCACAAAATCAGATTTACTTGAATTAGAAAAAGCGCTTTGATTAAATTCTCGTGATCCATTTACAATGCCCGATTGCTTACAAATGTTAAATATCATGAGAATTTCCATAAGTTTCGATGGGAAATTACACCTGCTTTGACGCTCCCTGTTTTTCATGACAGACGCTTTTGTGGAAATTAACTTAAAACCAAAATGTTTATTTTTATCCCATTGGCAGTATAACTCTATTGATGAAAAATATAATTCTGAAATCCGACCTGATTCTTCTTCTTGCCGCCATCATCTGGGGCTTTGCCTTTGTGGCACAACGCGTGGGAATGGATTATGTAGGTCCTTTCACATATAATGGCGTCCGTTTTGCTCTCGGAACTGTCGTGTTAATTCCCTTTTTATGGCTTCGTGCTTCAAAGGGACAACCATTAATATTGACTGAGAACCGGATTAAACGAAGTAAACTGATGATCGGCAGCGTTATGACAGGACTGTTTTTATTCGGCGGCGCAGCTTTGCAGCAACTGGGATTACAGAATACTACCGCAGGCAAGGCTGGGTTCATCACAGGTTTGTATGTGGTGTTTGTGCCAATTGTCGGTTTGTTTTTTGGGCAGCGTTCAAATTTGTTCTTATGGATTGGCGGCATCCTTTCTGTTGCAGGGCTATACCTGCTTAGCATGACGAGCGGATTTGCAATATCGCCAGGAGATAAACTGGTGTTGTATTGCGCCATTTTCTTTACTTTTCATGTGTTATTCATTGGATGGTTATCGCCGCTTATGGACAGTTTTCTGCTTGCCGTTATCCAGTTCTCAATCTGTGCCCTTCTCAACCTGATAATTGCTTTTGCTATTGAACCGGTAAATCTGGATAGCATTATAGAGGCGTGGCTACCTATTGCTTATGGAGGAATACTTTCTGTCGGTATCGCTTACACTCTCCAGGTTATTGCTCAACGAACAGCTCATCCTGCTTACGCATCTATAATACTTAGTCTTGAAGCGGTTTTTGCTGTACTGGGAGGTTGGCTCCTGCTTCATGAAATAATTACGCCTCGGATGGCGCTTGGCTGCGTACTGATGCTTGCAGGGATGATCATCGTTCAACGCCACCCGGACGAATCTCATTTAAAAAACTCTCATGATTAAACTATCCCTATCTCAAAAAATTATTCTCATCACCGGCGCATCATCCGGAATAGGAGCCGCCGCCGCAATTGCATTTAGCGCTGCCGGCGCAAAGGTTGCAATTGCCGCCCGCAGGAAAGAAAAACTCAATGAAGTTGCTGGCAAGATGCGCGATGCGCTTGTTCTTACAGTTGATATGAGCGATGAAAATGCAGCCATTAAAATGGTAAATGACGTTGTAAGAAAGTTCGGACGTATAGATGTACTGGTAAATAATGCAGCCAGCATAATTGTATCGCCTTCGGAAACGGTAGCTACCGACGACCTGCTGAAGGCATTCCGCACCAACCTCATCGGACCTGTGGCAGCCACTAAGGAGGCTGTTTTGCAAATGCGCAGACAGGGCGGCGGACATATCATCAATATCGGTTCGCCAGGCTTTATGATGGGAATTCCGTTTTACGCGCCTTACGTTTGTTCCAAAGCAGCTTTTTCTGCATGGACCCGCACTATCCAGGCTGAATGGGCAGGATCGGAAATTGTGGTTAGCGAGTTTTATCCGGGATATATCAGTACCGAATCCCTCGCGGAATCGAGGCTCGGAGCAGTGGAACAGGATTTTCTGATGAACCCCGACCCCAATTTCATCGCCCGGCTTTTCACCAAACCCGGAACCCCGGAAGGTGTTGCCCGTCAACTTGTCAAACTTATTCTGAAACCTAAAACTCTGGTTTATTCCGATATCAGCGTAAAAATCGGAGCTTTCCTTTCAAATATACCCGGTTTCCGGCTTGCAATTTCCCGCCAGATGGCAGAAACAGCCCGCAGAAAAAAGAATCTTCCTATCTTTGGCGAGAAGTTGAAATAGTGAAATAGTGAAATAGTGAAATATGAGATATTCTATTCCTTTGAAAGAGCGCAAAACAGATTATATATATCTGGCTTTCTTTTTTATTAATCTGTTCTATATTACCTATATTGTTGATCTTGAGCAATTGGTAATTGCAAATCCTGATAATTTTTCATATCCGCTATGGCCCTTGCCTTTTCTGGTGGATATGGTTCACTGGTGGGGAATAAATTTTGATCCGCTGCAATGGGCGCGCCCAACCTGGTGGAAAGCGACCATCTGGCTCGACGCTGTTTTCTTCGGTCCATATTATGCCTTCGCGATTTACGCTTTTATCAAGGGAAAAGATTGGATCAGGATTCCGACTATCATCTTTTCTTCAATACTATTTACTAATGTTTTCATTATCATGAGCGAGGAATACTGGGGACCTCACGCTTCCAATGCCCCGTTTATCGTTACACTCGCCAATGCCCCGTGGTTTCTGTTTCCAATCTTCCTTATCTGGAAAATGTGGAAACATGAACATCCATTCACACATTAAATCCTAAAACCGTCATTTTTTATTTTTTAAATGAGTATCCGATGTCATTGTCAGGTTGACAATACAAATTTTCTTTGCGCCTATTAAATATCTCTATATTTACAACTATCTTGTAAAAGTTAATCGCATGAAACTCATTAATTTACTATTTCTGTTTATTTTGTCCTATTTGTCAACTCCGGCGCAGCAATTTAAACCCGTTGAGGAGTACATGCGCATTAATGCAAAAGCAAGCGACCCGCTTTACACAACCTACGCCGCCGCCATGTCGCGTTCGCAGTTGTATGGCGATAAAGCATACAAAATGGATTATTACTCCGACTGCCGACCGGTAAGCTATTCTTCTGATCATGCTGGAACGATGTTCTGTATCTGGAAAGTGGACGAGGTAGTTGTTCCGAGAATTGGGGAATACCTGAAGAAACCCATAGTAAAATTCTCGTTTCCAGATATGGCGATCCTGGAATATGAACCTTTTAGCGACATCGCGGTGAAAGAGACCTTTTTCGTTTACAGTTCGTCAATTGCGTTGGTGGACATGGAGATCAAAAATACCGGTAAGATTGTTCACGAAGTTGCGGTTTATCCTGTCCTCGAAAATGGCAACGATTCTTTGGAGGTAATCCGGTATGAAAATCAATCTGATGGATATGTTACCCATCGTTATGAAAGTCCTTACCGCCTTATCAGCAGCCTGAAAACTGAATATGGATATCCGATGAAAGTAAGAGATTATTTTACCGCCAGCGTAAAAACCTCTTCGCATGGCGCATATTCTGGCGACATGAATGACTTTTACAACATTATCAAAACCGATTTTTATTCCAACAAACGCACCGACTCCCTGAATATGAAATCAGATGGATTCAACGATTTCATCGCGCTTCATCTGAAAAAGCGTTTGAAACCGGGGGAAACTGTCAATTTCAGATATCTGCGCGGATTTCAGGATCAGAAGGAAGATGCCGGCAAACTGATCCGTTCGGTTGATTCGGTAAAAAATTTCATGCTGAGAACCTTTTACGAGGACAATCTCATTTTATATTCAAAAATTCCCCGGATTCAGTTCAAAAACTCATCTGATAAACTTGTTTATCTAAGCGCTTTCAATCTTGCCCGCAGTTGCATGTACCCGCCTTCAGGAAAAACGAAATACAATTTCTATGTATTCTCACGCAATCCACTCTGGGGCTGGGGACATGGGCATCAGGTGCTTCATGAATCGCTAAGCATGATGGCTTATGCGTATTTGGACCCGGTTTCGGCGCAGGGTTCGCAGCGAGTTTATATGGAACAACAGCGTGAAGACGGTCTGATTGCATACCGTCACGGTCCGCGGGGACTTCAGGATTACCCTCATAAGAACGTGTCAACCACGTCGGCGCCATTTTTCAGTTGGATTAACCTGGAATTATATAAAGTCAGCGCCGACAAGCAATTCCTAGCCGACGCCTATACTTCGGGTTGCCGTTATACTGACTGGTTGATCAAAAACCGGGACACGGATCAGGATGGCACATTTGAATGGGGTCCGTATGGAATCATTGAAAATGTCCGCGACTGGTATAACGCTGTTTTCCAGGTTTCTGCTGAACGTTACCTTGATGTTGACAAGGAGGATATATCTGATGAACTTGAGTGCCTTGATCTTACATTGATGATGATCAAAGAGGCGCGGAGTTTGTCAAAGATGGCTGGATTTCTGGGAAAAGATGAGGAAAAGCAAAAGTGGCTTTCGTTTGCAGAAAAAACTTCAAAACTGGTAAATGAACGGATGTGGGACGATTCAACGGGATTTTACTACTCAATCAATAAAAAGGATCATTCCTTCAGCTTCATGACCCGCGACCTTAAACGTCAGGAAATCATCGGATTTCTTGCTTTATGGGCAGAAGCTGCTCCTAAGGATCGAGCTGCCAGGTTAGTCCGCACATTGACAGATACAACAAAATTCTGGCGGAAATATGGGGTTCCAACCTTATCGGCGCTCGATCCCTGGTACAGTCCTTATGTTGACTATTGCTGCAAATGGAATGGACCGGTCTGGCTTTTGTGGGATTACATGGTTTACGACGGACTAAAGCAATATGGATATAATGAGCAGGCGCGCCAACTATCGCGAAAGATGACCGACGTCGTTATTGTTCAGTTATCCAAGAATCATAATTACTGGGAATCGTATAGTCCCGACAACGAAGTTCTCAACTCTCCGCCCAATTATATCTGGGATGCAATTATGGCTAAGCTCCTCATCGAAGAAAACAAAAAATGAGGGTTTGTAAGGTGTTCAATTTGAATGTACCTTTACCGCTCGAAAACTGACATTATGAAGCGGGTTTTATTCCTGATAGTAATTACTGGCGTTTCTATTCTGCTTTCCCTCGTTTCATGCAACACGGGTTACCGCGCCGATATTCAATCTTTAATTTCTCCGGCTGCCTTACCCTATTTGAAAACCAGCAAGCTGATCCAGGTTTCAAGTCATGATACTTCCGGGGGAAATCAAGACAGGATATTCATCGCTCCGGGTAAAAAAGTTGATATTCTCAAAGTCGAAGGACCTGGTATGATAGTCAGGATGTGGTTTAGAGTTGAATCAAGAGACCCATATTTTTTACGCAGGATTGTCATTCGGATTTATTGGGACAACGAGGAAAAGCCTTCCGTTGAAGCGCCTTTCGGCGATTTCTTTGGATGCGGATTTTTGTATAAACCATACATTTCCGACTATCTTGGAATGACCAGCGGAGGATATGTTTGTTATTTCCCAATGCCATTTGAACGACAGGCGCGCGTCGAGATTTCAAACGAAACCCTCCAGGAAATCCAGGGGTTTTATTACGAAATTGGTTACCAGAAATTTGAAGGAGCGCTCAAATCGGATGTTTCCTATTTTCATGCACTTTGGAACCGAAATATCCGCACTTCATATGATTCCAATTATGTTTTGTTGAAAACAGAAGGCAATGGACACATCGTTGGCGTAAACCTGAATATACAGTCTTATGATGGCAAATTGAATTTTCTTGAGGGTGATGAAATGTTTTATGTTGATGGAGAGAAGCGTCCTTCGATCCACGGAACCGGAACTGACGACTATTTTTCGGGAGGCAACCATTTCAGCTCCGGCGAATTTGCAGGTCCTTACACTGGTTTAATTTATAAAAATGATTCTATCGGACAAATTGCCGCATACCGTTTTCATATCGGAGATCCGATCCCATTCAGAAAAAACATTAAATTAACTTTTGAACATGGAAATGGAAATCAGGTTGTTGCCGATTACAGTTCAACCGTTTACTGGTATCAGATGGAACCTCATCAACCCTACCCGCCATTCCCAATCGCAGGTCAACGAATACCATTGAGAATAGCAAAGCCTGTTCGTATGCTCGAAGCCGAAAAACTGACTTTCAGGATGGAAGGGTTAAGATCAAAGGTGGTGAATATGTCGGATTACGGTCCTGAATGGGGTGGCAACCGGCAGATGTTGATTGAAGCCCGTGATAAATCTTCATTTTGGCTGGATTTGAATGGATTGAAAGAACCGCTGTACAATATTGATTTATATTACTCCAAAGGACCTGATTACGGAAATGCCGATATTTATCTTAACGACGTAAAGGCTGGAACTATTCGCGGATATTCTCCGTTTATTCTGCCTAATGGCAAAGCCACGCTTACAGGTTCTCCAACCCTGACGGGGTGGGCGCCGCAATCGGGAGCTTTTGTTTTCAGGTTTGTCGTAACAGGAAAAGACGCTGCCTCAAAAGGATATAATATCGGTATTGATGGAATTAGCCTGGATCCATGGCGGGTTTACATTCCCGAATGGTACATCATTGGACCATTTCCAAACCCGCGAAAAATCGGTTTTAACCGCAGGGGAATTGATTCTGTTTATCTGCCTGAGGTTTACGTTGACCTTAGAAAAGAATATAAAGGCGCTAACGGAAAACCTATTCACTGGAACTACATTCAAACTCCCGAACATGGTTATTTATCGCTTTCCGACAAAATTTATCCCAATGAAATGGTTGTTTCTTATGCGGTTACTTATATTTATTCGCCTGATAACAGGAAAGTAATCCTCTTTGTTGGCACAGATGACGGAGGAAAGGTTTTTTTCAATGACAAGGAAGTTTACCGGTACCTTGGCGAACGAATTGCCGAACCCGATCAGGCTGAGATTGAACTATCCATGAACCGCGGCTGGAATAAACTGTTACTGAAAATTGAAAACAACCTGGGACAATTCGCTTTTTATGCCAGACTTCTCGATATTGGAAATAAACTGGTAATCAGCGCCGACCGGAATAATCCACCAGAAAAATAACATGAACCTGTTGAACTTCTTTTATCTGCGAACATTTATCGGGTTAATCGCCTTATGCGCCTTTATATATATTCCGTTACACGGACAGAATAGCGCGAAGCATGGCAACCCGGTTCCAGTTAATTTCTGCATCAAAGAACCGGAGATGAAATTGTTTCGCATGGTCAATGAATATCGGCAACTATATAACCTGCCGCCAATTCCGCTATCGAAATCTTTGTGTTATATAGCTTCAATTCATGCCAGAGATCTTATGCTAAATCACCCTGATCAGGGAAGTTGCAATTTCCATTCCTGGTCGAATAAGGGTTCATGGATTCCTTTTTGCTATCCAAAAGATGAAACCAAAAAGTCTTCAGTTTGGGATAAACCACGCGAATTAACTACTTATCCTGCCAAAGCTTTTGAGATTGTTTACTGGGAAAACACCCAATTACTCCCGGATTCAATTTTGATGGTATGGAAAACAGAGGATTACTTCAACGGATTCCTTCTGAATACCGGGAAATGGCAGGGACAATCCTGGAATGCCATTGGAATTGCTGTTTTTGAAAATTATGCCTGCGCCTGGTTCGGGATGGCGACTGATCCACAGGGAAGTGGAATTGTTTGCGGTTCCAAAATTGAAATACCTTTATTTAAAGATACAGCCAAAGCATTATCTCCTGCAAAAAAGCCGGTTAATCCAAAAGGTAAACATTCCAAACCGGATACATTGAAATCTGAAAAAAAAGATTCAATAGCTCTGAAAAACCAAAAACCATTAAAAGAACCCAAACCATCAGAGGCTCTACAACCAGCGCCCGATTCCACAATAACAAATCAATCGGTCGCTTCATGGTACGTTATTGTTAAAACCAATTTGTCAACTGACGCCGCACATAAATTGGTAGAAGAACTCCGATCAAAGAATTACTCTCAGGCAAAATTTCTCGAAAAAGATGGAAAAACAAGAGTTTCTGTTTTCGGTCCTTCTGATAAGGCGTCTGCCGCGATGAAACTGAAGGAGGTTAAGAAGATTTATAAAGACGCATGGTTGCTCAGAGAGTGACGAAGACTGGCAACTACCCGATAGAAAATACTAAATTTGCACTTTTCGAGTTAATATTTCTGATAAGATTCCGAACGCCGTGAACCACCGCATTTTCCGTTCCATCATCCTGATTATTTCACTTCCATGTCTTTTGTTATTTCATTCCTGTCTGCCTGAACAAAAAATAGCCAAAACATTCATCCAATCACAGCAGGTGATGAATCTGCTTATTAACCCACCCGAAATGGTTTATAAATACAACCACAAAGGCGAGGCGGTAGAAGGGTTTGATTCCATGAATCCGGCTCAGCAGGATTCGGCATTGTGGGAAACGAGCAGGTACATTCAGTTCCTGAGCGATAGCATTGTACTTGAAAGGTACATGAATACTTTTATTGATGAACTTCGACTTCTTGGTTTTAATGTTTTCCTCGGAAGTACTGCCGATTCATTTGTTTCTTCGAAACCACAGTCATACACGCTTGATATTGCACAGGTTCAGATTGATGAATACCTCTATCCGCAGGAGGATGAAATTGAATTTTTCGATTCTGTTTTCTATAAGCGGGTAAACCTGAATGCCGTGGATTTCAGTTGCTGGTTTGATCTGCGAAAAGCCAATGTGGAGAATCCAAGAACCACTGTTTTATATTCAACATCTACATCTTACGATTCCTTCGATGGTCGCTTTTTCACCGATCCTTTTACCGGCAAAATCAGATACCGATATTCAATTGATTCCCTTGCTCTGAACGATGTGTATGCAATGGCTGCCTTCCTTGGAAAAAAACACGCGGGCTATCTCTACGATTTCTTCCTAAACCAGTATATTGCTAAAAACCTTCCCGCAGGACTCGAAATGATTGATTATTATCACTTTAACAAGAAAAGAGAGACAATTGTTTCAGCCTACGATGAGCGGTTTGAAATTTTAGGGACGAAATAATCCCACGCAAAATCTCTCTCATAGCTGAATTGTTTTGCGCGCTGCCGTCGGAATTGTCAGTAATAAATTCCATGAATCCTGAATTGTCCCAATGTGTTGTATTCCAGCGCCGGCGCTGGAATTTTAATGAAACTCAAAACCGTAAACAACGTTTTCAGCGCTACCGACCGGGTTGGAATACGCGTAAGATCAATATCAATGGAGAGAAGGAATTTACGGTATCTCGGAAATTCAGGTATAGGTTGTCCGTTTTGTGATATCGAATTTTCAAACGCTCCGGTCATGCCTTCCGCACCATATCCAATGGCAATGTTAAGCCATTTCGGGAATTTCGATCCAGAGGGAAGAAATGAAGATATGTTTCCTGATATCCAGTATGAATGTCCATTATAGTCTTTAATCATCTGCTGGATCAGGTTTTTCCCAAGCAAATCCGGGCGATATTGGGCGTACTGTGTTTGGTGAAAGGAATATTTCAGAGAAAATCGTTGCTGACGCCACAGCAGTTGCTGCCCAACGAAGATCGCGCTTCCCAGGGTATTAGCTGCGAGGTCGCCCAGTGAAAAGCCCCATTCTGATGAAAAACCGTCAAGTATTTCAATGTTCAGCATATATGCGAAACCAAGCAATCCGCCAAACCAGGCAGCCTGGTTTTCCTTCACGCCAGCCCAGCGATATGAGGCATAACCGATCCGTCCGATATACCAGGTGGTGATTACATGTCCGCATTTATCCATCTGCATCCATTCGCCGCCATCGCTGAAAAGATGAAATGCCGATTGCGGATAATCGCGGTACCAGGCATAATAAAGTCCGGTAACTGATGCGGCATACAAAATGCCTTCAGTAATAAGCACCCCCGTAAGACGTCCTTTGTTAATTCCTGAAGCGCCGGTAAAAGTCGAATCCGGCGATTGAGAAAAGCCATCAGAAATTTGAAAAAGATGGATGAAAATGAAAATCAGAAGTAATTTTTTGAAGATTGAGTCCATTTTGGTTACCTGATGTTCATTTTATTCAGGGCAGCCTGGTATCTCGTGGCGTTGCGGTTGTGTTCATCAAGGGTGGCGGCGAAATTGTGATATCCGGAAAAATCTTCCTTAGCGCAAAAGTAGAGGTAATTGGTCTTCTTTGCCTTCAGAACCGCTTCGATGGATGCAATAGATGGCAAACAAATCGGACCGGGCGGAATGCCTGCGTAGAGATAGGTGTTGTAGGGTGATTTCAATTCGGTATGCTTTTTTAAAACCCGTTTTATGGTGAAATCCTGCCAGGCAAAAATAACGGTTGGATCAGCCTGTAAAAGCATATTTTTTTTCAACCGGTTTATGTAAACTCCTGCGATGGCAGGTTTCTCATCATCTTTGTTACTCTCTTTTTCAACAATGGAAGCCAGCGTAACAACCTGAAGAATGGTCATGTTTAACGAATCAGCGCGCTGCCGCCTTTGCTCCGACCAGAATCGCTGGTATTCCTTTTTCATTCTAACCAATAGAGCTTCACATGAGGTGTTCCAGTAAAAATCGTAGGTGTTTGGAATGAAGATAACGAAAATCGTGGATGGCGACAAGCCAAACCGCGCAAGAAAGGCAGGATCATTGAATAACCTGATAAATTGACTGGAATCCGCCTCGAACTTCTTTCCCAATTTACCAGCCAGTTCGCCGGGGGTTCGCACATTGTGGATTGTAATCCTCAGCGGTTCCTGGCGCCCCGAACGTAAAAGATTGACGAGGGAATTAGCGCTCATCCTGTCTTTAATCCTGTAACGCCCGGGAATGATGTGACTGGGATACTGTTTACGTTTTGCCAGCGAGATAAAATTATCTTTCGAAATAAGATATTTTTTACTTGATAGCGAATCAAGGATGGTTGCGAAACTGGCGCCGGTTGGAATATACAGATAACACTCTTTCTTTCCGTGAAGGTCGGTGATCGGCGAAAATACTTTGTAAAGAAACCTCGCTGAAGCCGCTAATAAAATGATCAAGGTAATTCCGATGAGGATAAACGGCATTAAATCCATTTCAGGAAATCGTTGCCGGCTGCGTGGGAATTGCGATTTTTTTTTAATCCTCATGACAAAGCAGTTGAAACATCCACTCATCTTTCCAGTTTGCCCCATCGCGCAGCCACTCTTTTTTAACGCTGCAACGCTTAAAGCCAAGTTTTTCAAATAACCGGACGCTCGGTTCATTATCCATTGAAATATTGCAGAAAAGCTGATGAAGTCCCAGATTTGTAAAGGCATACCGGATTAAAATTTCCATTGCCTGCTGCGCAATTTCCTTTTCACGGAAAGGCTTAATTATCAGAATTCCTATTCCGGCTCTCTTGTGGAGAGGATCAAAATCAAACAGATCAATGGCTCCAACTGTCTGCTTTTTATTCGCAGGGTCAATAAAATCTATCATCAAACGCAACTGGCGATTGGTATAAATATCGTTCGGCGCATTTAAAACATATTGTTCAAGTTGAAACCTCGAGAAAGGCGCGTTGGTATTGCTAACCTGCCAGATTGAAGTATCGTTTTCCATATCAAACAGAAAATCAATATCCTCAGGCTCTAAAGCCCTCAATCTTAAATTTGTACCGGTTAAAAGATTATTTGTCATGGTTTCAAAAATTCAGTTCAATTTCCCCGGAAAAAACAAATGCAACTGGACCTTCAAGCCAGATATCCCGAAAGCTGTTTACATTTTGTTTAAATGTCACCTTCAGAATTCCGCCTCGGGTCGAAACCTGATAAAATCCGGGATTATCCTGATTCAGAAATGCAGTCACCAGCGCTGAAGCTGTTACTCCCGTACCGCACGATAAAGTTTCATCTTCAACGCCGCGTTCATAAGTTCTTACAAAAAGTCTTTCCGGGTTGACCTCCAGAAAATTGATATTTGAGCCGCCGGGGGCAAAACGGGAATCATTTCGTAAAGTTTTCCCTTGATGAAACACATCCAGCTCATTCACGTTTTTTAGCATAGTTACAAAATGCGGCGATCCGGTATCAATGAAAATTCCATCATCCAGTACTTTTCCAATTATTGTATCTTTCATTTTTAACCTGATAAGAAATTCCTGATTTGTGGCAGATAAAACCACAGCCTTATGTTCTCCGTCAATAGCATAAAAATGCGTAGCGCCATCAATCAAACCAAGGCTCCGCGCAAAGGCGGTAATACACCGTCCGCCATTGCCGCACATCGTACTTTCCAATCCATCGGAATTGAAATAGGTCATTGCAAAATCAAAACCGGCTTTTGCCGATAACAGCATCAGACCGTCGGCTCCTATTCCGAAATGGCGGTGGCAAAGGAAGGCAATCTCCTTTTCAAAAGGCGCCCAATTCAGAATTCGGTTGTCAATGATGATAAAATCATTTCCTGTACCGTTGTATTTTGCGAATGGAATTTTCATGGTTACTTCAGGTTGCAAAACTAACTAAAAGCAATTAATTTATACTGCTTATCCCTTTCAGTCAGTTTGGAATTTTTCAACACAGCTTCGAATGTGGCGAAACATGGATCAATAGGAATTTCTGGGGGTGAAGGGAATTTCAGATTTCACATTTCACATTTCACATTTCACATCACACATTCAAAAAACTTATCAACACACCCTT
>JBAXRP010000122.1:0-12797 GCA_037131145.1 Bacteroidota bacterium | reverse complement strand
TTGCTATTTCCATGATGCGACTTTTTGGAGTATCGGGCAACCTGATGAGCCTCGGCGCAATTGACTTCGGACTTATTGTGGATGGAGCGGTAATCATTGTTGAAAGCGTGGTGCATCGCATTTCCATGAGCAAACATCATCATCAGGGAGCTACCCGACTTACACAACAGGAGATGGACGATAACGTTTTCGATTCTGCAAAACGTATGATGAATTCGGCAACCTTCGGACAAATCATTATTCTCATCGTATATCTGCCAATCCTTGCATTGGTTGGCATTGAAGGCAAAATGTTTAAGCCAATGGCGCAGGTGGTAAGTTTTGCCATCCTCGGCGCATTTATTCTTTCGCTTACCTGGGTTCCCATGATTTCAGCTTTGTTCCTCAGTAAAAAAACCGAACGCAACCGGAATATCTCTGATAAAATTATGGACGCGCTTCATAGGGTTTTTACTCCTGTTATTACACTTGCCCTTCGACATAAAATAACAGTTGTTCTAATTTCAGTGGCTTTATTCATTGGTAGTTTGCTTCTTTTCAGCCGTTTGGGAGGAGAGTTTATCCCGCAACTTGAAGAAGGCGATCTGGGCGGACTTGTAATTACGCTGCAAGGCGGTTCACCCACAAATACGGTTGAAGTGGTTCAGCAGGCAAATACAATACTGCGTAACAATTTCCCGGAAATAAAACATATTGTGTGTAAAATTGGTCCCGGCGAAATACCAACCGACCCAACGCCGATGGAAACGGGCGATTACGTTATTACCCTCAAAGATAAAAGCGAGTGGACAAGCGCCAGAAGCCGTGAAGAACTTATGGAGAAGATGAAAGTAAAACTTGCCGTTCTCGCCGGAGTAAAATTCGAGTTCCAGCAGCCTATTCAACAAAGGTTTAACGAACTGATGACGGGATCGCGGCAGGATGTGGCAATCAAACTCTATGGCGATAACCTCGACACGTTGGCTTCAAAAGCAACTGAAATCGAAAACATGATCCGCAACACCACCGGCGTTGAAGATATTAGCGTGGAAAAGGTTACCGGGCTTGCCCAGATCCAGGTGGAATATAACCGTCAGCGGCTGGCTCAATACGGTTTATCTGTTGCCGACATAAACAGGACGCTGAAAACTGCCTTCGCAGGAAGTTCAGCCGGAGTAATATTTGATGAAGAAAAGCGGTTCGACCTCGTGGTTCGTCTCGATAAAGAACACAGGCAGGATATTTCCGATGTTAAGAATCTTGCTGTTGCGCTGCCTGATGGCAGATTGATAACTCTCGATCAGGTGGCGCTGGTTGAGATAAAAACAGGTCCCGCGCAGGTTTCAAGAGAAAATGCCAAACGCCGCCTTACCATAGGATTTAACGTGCGTGGCAGGGATGTTCAAAGCGTGGTGCATGACGTTCAGACAAAAGTGGAGAAAAATCTTTCTTTACCTGTTGGCTACTACACAACTTACGGCGGACAGTTCGAAAACCTTGTAGCTGCCCGCGAGCGTTTGGCAATTGCAGTTCCTGTGGCTTTGCTCTTGATTTTCGTTTTGCTGTTTTTTACATTTCACTCGCTCAAACAAACAATCCTGATTTACACGTCGGTTCCTATGGCGGCAATTGGCGGAGTAGCTGCCTTATGGATACGCGACATGAATTTCTCAATTTCGGCGGGCGTGGGTTTTATCGCGCTGTTTGGAGTAGCCGTGCTGAATGGAATTGTGCTTATTGCAGAATTTAACCGCCTCGAAAAGGACGGAATTACGGACATTACGCAAAGAGTATTGAAAGGATTGAAAACGCGCCTGCGTCCTGTAATTCTTACCGCTGCAGTCGCCTCTTTTGGCTTTCTCCCAATGGCAATATCAACCTCTGCCGGAGCAGAAGTGCAAAAACCGCTCGCCACCGTAGTTATTGGCGGACTCCTCTCATCAACTTTTTTAACGCTGATCGTTTTACCTGTTTTGTACATCCTCTTTTCTAAAGGAAACTTCAGGTTACGGTTAAAAAAGATGAGGTTTAAACCTACGCCTGCGCTGATAGTCATTCTTTTGATTTTTTTATTCGCAAATCATTCAAAAGCTCAGCAAATCCGGACAATCAGTCTTCAAAATGCAATTCAAATGGCGCTGGACAGCAACCTTGCAATACGCGCTTCTGCCTGGTCGGTTAAGTCCCAGAAAGCATTGAAAAACGCATCCTGGGACATCCCAAAAACCACTATCGAAGGACAATTTGGTCAGATCAATTCCTACAACAACGACAATAGCTTTACCGTGTCGCAGTCATTCGCTTTTCCAACGGAATACATAAACCGGCATAAGCTTGCCAATGCCAATGTGAAAAGCAGCGAATGGCAATTAATGGCTTCGCAGATGGAGATTGCCACACAGGTTAAACAGGTTTACTGGCAACTTGCTTACCTTTATTCAAAGCAGAAGTTGTTAATATATCAGGATAGTCTGTTTTCGGGATTTCTCAGGGCAGCCGAACTCAGGGCTAAAACAGGCGAAACAAATCGCCTTGAAATGATTACCGCCCGATCGCAAAGCCTCGAAATAAAGAACCAGTTGCAGCAAACCACAGCCGATATTGGGATTTTCAACCGAAAGTTGCACACTGTTTTGAATACAGATATGGCGTTTTATCCCGCAGATACAGCGCTTCGCCGTTCCGGGTTTATTCCCGGCTCCGATACTGCCGATCTTGCAGCAAATCCAACGCTGGGCTTCATTCAACAACAGATTGAAGTATCGCGTATGGAGAAAAAACTCGAAAGCAGCCGCGCTATGCCCGATTTCAGTATTGGTTATTTCAGTCAGACTATGCAGGGAACTCAGGAAATTAACGGCGCTCCCAGAATTTTTGGAATGGGCGACAGATTCTCCGGATTTAAGGCTGAAATTGCAATCCCTCTCTGGTTTGGCGCATACTCTGCAAAAACAAAGTCGGCAAAATTAAGGGAACAGGTTGCCGGAATCAATGCCGAATATTATTCTAAATCGCTTTCCGACAGTTACCGTTCTTTGCTCGATGAATACGGAAAATATTCGTCGAGCGTTGATTATTACGAAAAACAGGCTGTTCCCGAAGCTAACCTGATAATCGAACATGCAACCCGAAGCTACAAAGCCGGCGCGTTGGATTATCTCGAATATATTCTCACCCTCAACCGTGCGCTGAGCATAAGACAAAACTATCTCGACGCGCTCAACGAGTACAACAAAACACTCATTTCCATTGATTTAATGACAGGCAAAACATTTTAACTTCCCACACGTGAAAACAATAAAATATATCATCATTTATTTAGCAATAATCAGCGCTGCCGCCATCTTTGGCTGTAAAGAGAAAAAGAGCGGCGAAAATGGCTTAACTCAGGAAACAAATTCTGTCGCCACCGGAAAAGAGAGCAAAAAGGATGGCGAGGCTGGAGGCGCGCCTGAAGTGTTGCCAGACGATATTGTGGAGCTCAATTCCGAACAGATAAAGTTAGCGGGTATCCAATTGGGAAAGGTTGAAATGCGACAGGTAAGCGGCGTAATCAAGGCAAACGGGCTGGTGATGTCGGCGCCGCAGAACACTGCCTCGGTAAGCGTTCCGATGGGCGGGTTTGTGAAATCAACAGGCTTTTTGCCGGGCAGCGCCGTTAAAAAGGGGCAAGTTCTTGTCACCATTGAAAATTCGGAGTTTATTGACCTTCAGCAAAATTTCCTTGAAACCAAAAGCAGGTTCGAGTTTGCCGAAGCCGAGTACAAACGTCACAACGAACTGTATAAGGACGATGTTTATTCGCAGAAGAATGTTGAGCAAATCACTGCGGAGTACCGTAGCCTGAAAGCCCGGCTCAGAGGAATGGAACAAAAATTATTAGTGATTGGTATAAACCCTGCCACCCTCACCGAAGATGATATTTCATCTTCTATTTCAGTTCTTTCACCAATCAGCGGCTATATTAAAACGGTAAATATCTGCATGGGAAAAAATGTGTCATCCTCCGACGTCCTTTTTGAAATTGTGAATACCGACAAATTGTTGCTCGAACTCTCCCTGTTCGAAAAAGACGCCAATTCAATATCCGTAGGTCAGGTAGTGCATTTTTCGATTAACAATGAAACGCACGAACATCAGGCGGTGATTTATCAGGCAGGCAAATCTATAAATGCCGATAAAACCTACAAGGTTTTTGCAACCGTTCAGCAGCCATGCCCCAACGTGCTGCCGGGCATGTATGTGCTGGCGCATATCGAAAAAACCGACAAACAGGTAACCTCCGTTCCGGCAGACGCAATTGTATCCTTCGATAACAAATACTACATTTTTGCTTTTGAGCTGGATAAGGAGGAGGGAGGAAAACCATTTACCGAATACCGGTTCATCGAGGTAACAAAAGGCGAAACCAATGATGGCTTCACTGAAATCGGACTTCCCGCCGGTTTCGACATATTGAAAACCAGAATTGTTACTTATGGGGCATACAAACTCTTATCGGCAAAAAAGAATGCCGGTGAGATGACTTGCGGTTGATTAGCTAACTGTAATATTTCGACTGGGCATAAATTGCGGTTTCAATAATAAATTATCGAAATGGAAAATAAGGACATTACTATTCTGCTTGTTGACGACGAAGCCGATATCCTCGAATTTCTTGGTTACAATCTCGAACGAGAGGGTTATCAGGTTCTGAAAGCCAGGAACGGTGAAAATGCGCTGAAACTTGCCATTAAATTCAATCCTCAACTGGTGATCCTTGATGTGATGATGCCGGTGATGGATGGAATGGAAACCTGCACTGCTATTAGAAATATTCCGGAACTTGCAAATACTTTAATCGCTTTTCTAACTGCCCGCGGGGAAGATTATTCACAAATTGCGGGATTTGAAGCGGGCGCCGATGATTATATCGCCAAACCCATCAAACCTAAATTGTTTGTCAGCCGAATCCAGGCTTTGCTAAGAAGGTACAAAGAATCGCCCGAAACCGGAAACATCATCCGCACCAAAGAACTCATTATTGATAAAGACCGGTATCTTGTTGTCATCAATGACGTAGAATTTACGCTTGTCCGCAAGGAATTTGAATTGTTGCAGTTTTTAGTTACTAACGCGGATAAAGTTGTGAAGAGGGAAGAAATATTCGAGAATGTGTGGGGACCCGATGTGGTTGTGGGAGATCGCACAATTGATGTTCATATCCGCAGAATCCGGGAAAAACTGAACATCAACAGCATTAAAACCATAAAAGGAGTCGGGTATAAATTCGAAGAATAATGAAATTTCATGAACCTGGAAACCTGGCATTTCTGAATGCCATTATCATCACAGCAGTGTTTTCGTTGCTGTTTCTGATTTCTGCCGAAATGATTTTAGCTCCCGGATTCAACCGGTTTTTTATCTTCATAATCCTGCTCATCAACGCTCTGATCATTTTCTTAATCACCTGGTTCATTTTCAAGTTTACACTTACAAAATTCATTTACAGCAAAATACGTCTTGTTTATAAATCTATTCACGCCGTAAAAACAGGAAAAAAAGAAAAAACAGTCGCCCTTTCCGAGAAAAATATGATTGACCGGGTTCAGGCTGAAGTTGACAATTGGGAGGCAGAAAAGCAGCAGGAACTTGAGCATTTAAGAAAAATGGAACAATATAGGCGGGAATTCATCGGAAACGTATCGCATGAATTGAAAACGCCGCTATTCAATATTCAGGGATATGTTTCCACTCTGGTCGACGGAGGGCTTGAAGATCCAGCCATAAATCTGGAATACCTGAAAAGGACTGAAAAAAGCATTGAAAGGCTGGTGCGGATTCTTGAAGACCTTGATGAGATTTCACAGCTTGAAACAAAGCAATTAAAGTTAAAGATTACCCGATTCGACCTGGCGGCGCTAACCCGCGAAGTTGTGGAGATGCTCGACATGAAGGCTGGAAAACATGATATCATACTTATGATGAATGAACCGGACAAGCTCATCCTCGTTGAAGGCGACAAGGACAAAATCAGGCAGGTACTTACCAATATCATTGATAACTCTATCAGGTACGGGATTCAGGGACAAGGTCGCACCAAGATCACTTTTTTCGATATGGATGAAAACATCCTTACGGAAATCACTGATAATGGAATTGGCATCAACACGCCTGACCTTTCACGTGTTTTTGAACGCTTCTACCGCACCGACCGCGGCCGGGCAACAACCAAAAAGGGCAAAGGTCTGGGATTGGCAATAGTCAAACACATCGTTGAAGCCCACGGGCAAACGATTAATGTCAGAAGCGCCGTTGGAGTTGGAACTACCTTTGGATTCACCTTGAAAAAAGCCTGAATGAACCCCAAAGGGTTTTTACTCAGACTATTTATTTTTGGGTTAGTTGGATTTGCAAAAGTATTCCTATTTTTGTTTGTCTATATGATAGATGAATATTCCCTTCCTATCAGGTGGAACCCGGTTATTAAAAATACTAATATTTCTTACAGATGAAAATAAATAAGATAGCAATTGCTTGTTTTAAAAAGGATTTATATCTTTTAAGACCATGTATCGCAAGCATCAGATACTGGTACCCTGATATTGAAATATTTCTAATAAAAGATTTGATAGCCGGCGATTTCTCAACCAAAGAATTCGAAAAATATTTTAATGTCAAAATTTTTGAAACTGACATGAAATATTTTGGATGGCCTTGGTCTAAATTGTCAGTTATTTTTGATTCCAAAAAAGACAGATATTTATTTCTCGATTCCGACATTGTTTTAGTTGGTAAAGTCGTTGATTTTTTAAATCAATTTAATGATGACTTTATTGTCACCGGTATTGAAGAAAAAGATGAAAAAGCGTCTTTGGTGACTCGCGACTATATTGATATCGAAAAAATTAAAACTTTTGATCCTCAATTTAAATATCCGGGATTTGGTTTTAACGGAGGGCAAATAGTTATGACCAGCGGAATGTTATCTAAAAATGATTTTGAAAGAGTAATTGATTTTTCATCAACGATATCAAATAAATTTCCTCATATATTTAAGCATGGCGATCAGGGTATTTTAAATTATGTTTTTGCTAAATGTAAGGATGCCGGAAAAATTTCTGTACGGTATGTAAATTTTTGGGTTTGGCCTAATATGCCGCAGGCGCAGGAATTAGAATTAGAAAATATTAAAAATAAAACCGGGTATCCATTGGTATTGCATTGGGCAGGAGCAAAACCGGTGCAGTTCAATAAATATCATCGGTTTGATATTTTAATGTTTTACGAGAAACTCTATTATCAACAAGCTCCTTTCGGTTTTATCAAACGGTATAAAAGAAAATTGAGTCATAACATCGTATCTTTCATAAAGATATGTAAGTACAAATTATTCAGGATGGATTATGTTAAATAAGCCCTGAATTTGTTTTGAGTAGAAACCATTGATGAGGATCGTCGCTAAAAAATCCGATAAATGCAATTTACTTCTGATTTTCATCCCTCGTCGGGCGCCATTCCGGTTCACGTTGGAATCATTCCCGATGGAGGACGCCGCTGGGCAAAGGCTCATAGCTGTACGCTCAGGGAAGCCTATTCTCAAACAAAAGCAAGTTTGCAGATTTTCGTGAATTATTTAATTGAAAAAGGGGCGCTTGAGATCAGCATCTATCTTTCCAGTATCCAAAACTTCAGGAGAAATCTGGACGATCTGACTGCAAATCTTGATCTGATCGAATTAGCATTAAACAATGAGATTGCTGAAATTGCGAAAAATCAGAATATCAAAGTTATCGTTGCCGGAAATCGCGAAATTCTCCCAAAATCGTTGCGCGTGGACATTGACTCACTTGAACAATTAACGAGGAATAATACTCGCGTCCGGTTGAATTTACTCCTTGCTTTTGACCCGTTTGAAGAAATAATCAACGCCATGAAGGCGTCAGAGATTCCTGACCATTTTTTAAACCATCTATTGATAAAAACCCCGGTGGATTTGGTTATAAGAAGCGGAGGCGCCCCGTTACTGAGTAACTTCCTGCCACTTCAATCGGCTTATGCCCGACTTTGCTTTTTCGACAAGCTGTTTAACGATCTTACCACCGGCGATTTGGATGTCGTCATGGAGAATTTTGCAAAAACCAAACGCAAATTCGGCGAATAGATTCAAACTTGCCGACCTCGCCTTATATCCTGCAAGCGGGCTAAATTATTACATTTTGTTCTCAAATTCCAATAGAGGAAAACCTGACACAATCAGGTTTGGGGAAATTCTGAAAATTAAAACTTCACAATCTTTTTCGCGACTGCAAAATTTCCGGTAATAATGTGGATAATATAGACTCCGTTTGGCATTCCTGCGAGGGAAAAATCATATTTCAAATTTCCCTGTAAATCTTCGGAAAGTAAATATTCTCCATGTATTCCAAACATTTCGACCCTAAGTTTATCAGATTTGTCAATGCCTTTGATTTCGAGTGAAAACTCATCTCTGGCAGGATTTGGATAAATTTTTACGGCGCTATTATGAGTTTGTGAAAATGACGTTTTATCAACTTCATTTTCAGAATAATTTTCAAATTCAGCCATTTTCAGTGGAATGCAGTATGGACCCGACGGAGCGATGTACCCATAAAGGTATCCACCGCTATTAATAGTTGTTCCCGACAGGAATACGATTTTTTCACCGGCAATCATTGTTGCGCCGCCCCCGTTATAAATTATGAATGTTGAGCTTCCTCCTGCAACAGTAATGATTTGAGTGGCGTTGTAGCATACCGACTGAGCGCTATCAATGGTAATATTTGCAAGTGAAAGTTGGTCGGGAACCAAGGGATAAACTGTTACGGTGTGCTTTGCGATTTTAGGTCCGCCGCAACCGGCTGCATTTGCGGTAATGATGGTGGCGCCAATCCAGCTTGCTAAATATGTTACTTCACCGGTACTTGAAATAATGCTGTTACCTGCGGATAAACTGACGGTATCCAGGCTGTATGTAATTTCTGTCGCAGCGCTCGCTGTTGCAGTATATGTTACGCTCCCTGCTCCCTGAGAACGTGTTGATGTTTCTCCCAAAATGAAAACAGGAGAGCCAACAGTCAAGTCGTTCACCTGTCCATTTATGTAATACATTGAAGCTGGAATATCATAAAGAGAATTATAGTCAGGATAATCTGCATATTCGCAGGATGAGCCGTCGTCATACCAGTTTAATCCCGTTGAACCGCCGAGGAAACTGAAAGACAATGTGAAAAATACGGCATTGTCTGATAGGGTTATCCCTGAATCTGAAAATCCACCAACGGTGATTGTTCCCGGTATTGTACCATTCACCGTTAATCCAGGAAAACCTGAATTATTGGTGAACGATTGATAGTTGAGAGCTGAGGAGTTATAATGCATGGTTAAGGAAAACGCGCCGATGTTGTTGAAGGCAGAAACAGTAACCGGTACATTAACCGATGTTCCTGGGCAGCCGTTAATAACCGGGGCGGTAGTAACCGGAGCGGTATTGGCGCTGACTTCGGCAGTAATGTTCGACATTGCCAGTAAGAGCAGTATAACCGGCAGAAATAAATGCAATGGTTTCATCAGGAGATTCATACAATTTTCAGATTCAGTAAGGTTTTAGGTTAATTAGCAGTAATTTCAATGCGAATATACAGTTAAAGCATGAGAATATTCCTACTATTAATAAAATATATCTTGTTGATAATGAGCGCCAATAATTTCACGAAGTTACATGAAGAAGTCGCTAAGTTACACGAAGAATTTGATCCTTGTTCTTCGTGGACCTTCTATGTTCCTTCATGGCTCTTTGTGATACTATTGCTTTTGAAAACTGTGTCATAGTCTCATGGTATCTAATCTGATGTTCCCCGTTTTTTGGGGGAGGAAACTAAAATATCAGATCATGAAATTCTTTGTAAACCATAATTTATACAGAGGGTCAAGGAACTCGATCTTTCCGGGAGATATGTCAATAATCTCCTTTTGGATTAAAGCTTCCCTGATTCTGCGGATGTTAGACACAGAACCCAAATCGTATTTTTTCATTGTTTCCATTGATGTAAACGAAGCCACTCCATCGGAAAGAGCCATTAGAAATGCAACCTGGGTGTTTGGAAGATTATCCGTTTGCATTTGAAAAAGATAATTGTTCTGGTCAAGGAGGTTGGAAATTGCGTTTTCAACTGTTTTTTCCGTGACCTCGTTTTCAGTATTACTCCATATTTCATGAGTCAGATACTGTATATAATATGGATGGTTTTCAAGAAGCGCCGGTATTTTGGCTGCCAGGGTTTCGGAGAATTTTTTTTCGGAACGGGCAAACCTTTCCGAAATAAAGAGTGGCCAGAACCCGGCAGGTATTTTTTCAAGCATCACCAAATCCCCGAACCGGTAAAATGGCATCGAAGGATTATTAAAAAGGTCTGTAAGCATGTGTCTTCTGCTGCCTAATAAAATATAAACTGCATTTTTATGAAGTTGCCAGTGGGCTCGCAGGGTTTTTTGAAACTCCAGCGGTTCATTAAAAAATCCAAGGTTCTGAAATTCATCAATGCATACGACGATCCTGATTTTCTTTTTGATGGAGATAATTTCAGGCAAACTCAGGATTTCCTCCGGATTCTTCTTAACCTCCTTCCAGTCAAGGGACACTGAGAAGTCATTCATGGGATCACTGCCCATGCTGAATTTGGGAATCAGCCCTTTTAAAAACAATTTTGCATCTTCCATCCATTTTTCCCATCGGTCGGAACCTGTTTTCAGTATGGCTGTAACAAAATGGGAATAAAAATCTTCCTCCTTCCTGATATTGAACATATCTATAAAGCAGAACCTTACAGAAGAATCATCCTGTTGGAACTTCTCCGCGACCTGTCTGACAAGTGACGATTTCCCCCATCTACGGGGTGAAACTAGCATTGAATTGATGCCGGTAAGGATATTGCGCCGTAGGCGTTGCTGTTCTTTTTCCCGGTCGAGGAAATGAGCTCCCGATATAATTTTTCCAAAAACAAAAGGATTTTCCATTTGAAAAAAATTTGACACAAATGTATGACACATTGTTGTATAATACAAATATGTGCCATCGCAGAAAAGCAGTTAAAAAAAGAGGGATCCCAATGCGATCCCCCTTTTCAACTTTGTTCATTTTAATAAAAAAGCCTTTATTGCTTGATGATCTTTCCGGTTCCGGCGAACTTGCCTGAAACCACACGGATGAAATAGACGCCATTTGGTTTTCCTTCAAGGGAAAAATCGTATTTCCGCTGGCCTTGCAGGTTTTTGGCAAGCAACCGTTCGCCAAGCATTCCATAGATTTCAACCTTGATCCCGGCTGTTTCATCGAGACCATTTAGTTCGAAGGAGAAGCTGCCAAAGGTTGGGTTGGGATAGACTTTAAAGAACATATTATTTGATGTTGAAATGGGCCCTTCAACAATATCAGTATCCGGCAGAATCCCGACTTCAGCAATTTTCACCTGGTTGCAAAATGGACCAGATGGGGCGATATAGCCATGCAGATGTCCACCATTTTGAACCCTTGTTCCCGGCAGTAATAAGATTTTTTCGCCGGCAATTAAGGTTACGCTTCCAGCAGGCTCAACAATGAATGTTGTACCGCCGCCGGCAAGCGTAATGTTTTGGGTGGCGTTGTAGCATTCAGTTTGGGCGCTACCTATGGTTATGTATGTGAGTGATAGTTGGGCAGGAACCAAAGCATTTACAGTAATCGTAACAATATTGGTATTTAATGAACCACATCCGTTTGCTGAAGTCTGGATCGTCCGATAATAAGTTGTCGCAACCAAAGCCCCAGGCTGATAATTCAGATTTGTGGCGCCGGGAATATCCATAAAAGTCAGATTGTCATTTGAAGATTGCCACTGGTAAGTATATGGACCGCTTCCCCCGTTTGGAGGAATTCCTGTCAGCGCTGCCGGGATCGTGTTGTAAATGATAGTTTGGTTGTGTGAAATTGTGCCCACCATAAAAACCGGGAATACATTTACCGTTAAAACTGTTGGCGAGGCGGCTGAACAACCGTTCAGATTAATGTAATTTACGCTTACAGTTTGCGCTCCGGCATTATTCCATGAAACCGTTAATGTATTAGTTCCAACACCGCCTGTGATCACGCCTCCGGCAGAAACATTCCAAACATAACCCGTCATTCCCGCTTCTGTTTGATAAACATTACCGGCTGACACTGCGCAAACTGATGCTGCTCCAATGATAATTGGCAATACCGGAGGATTCGAAATTACGACCTCGCTGCCGGTTTGGGCGCATCCATTGGCGTCAGTAACAGTAACCGTGTATGTACCCGCTGTTAATCCAGCAATATTCTGAATTGTTGCGCCGTTACTCCATAAAAAAGTATAGGGCAATGTTCCACCGGATGATGTAATTGTTGCCGAACCAGTATTTCCACCGAAGCAAGAAATAGTGGTTGTTGATAATGAAATAGTTAGTACTTCAGGTTCAGTGATTGTGATTGTCGAATAAGCGGTACATCCATTACCATCTGTAACTACTATTGCATAAGCGCCCGCGATCAGATTTGCAGGTGATGAATAACTATTCGGAGCGGGATTACATACCATGAAACCAAGGTCCATGTTACAGCCATAAAGGCAGTTTAATCCGTTGCATGGGTCAAGCGACCATAACCCATAACCAATTGCATAAGGATATGTACCGCCGCCTGCGGTCATTGTTACTGTTGATGTTCCTCCATGGCATGAAATATTCGTTGCGGAAGAAGTTACAAATAAAGCAGGAGGTTCTGTTATTGTAAATGCATCATCGGCGCTGCATCCATTGGCGTC
>JBAXRP010000121.1:0-12826 GCA_037131145.1 Bacteroidota bacterium | reverse complement strand
TTGAACCTTGAACCTTGAACCTTGAACCTTGAACCTTGAACCTTGAACCTTGAAAAGCCCCGTCGTTGCCGGAATTCTGGCAGTTTTTTTATTGGGAATTTTTATCGCAGCAAATGAATACCGATCATATATGGATTCGCATCAATCCATAGATCCTTTTAACGATATTGAACGAGAGCAGCTTCCTGAACATCTTGAAGGAAAAGGAAAATTGCTGGCTTTTCATGATTTTGAATCGGGAAATCTGGCTGATACAGCTCTTCATCTCATAGCGCCGGGGCATACCGGAAAACAATCCATTAGGTTAAATTCACGGTTTCCATTTTCACCGGGATTATGGATTAGGTTCAGCGAACTCAACGCCGGCGATTCGGCGTGGCTAAGAGGAAGCGGGTATGTGTGGTTTTCCGGCAATCCAAAAGATGTAAAATGCAGCCTCGTTGCTACCTGCAACCATCGTGGAACCAATTTCAAATATATGTTCATTCCTCTGGAAACTGAAAATTTAACGCCGCAGCAATGGAACAAGGTGAAAATTGATTACCGCATTCCACAGCCACCTTACGCTGACGATGTTCTCCAGCTTTATTTCTGGTACCGGGGAAATGGGGAAGTATTGGTGGATGATGTGAAGATTGAGTTTTGGTTGAATTAAGCGGTATAAGTTTGCTGACAGGAAGCAAAATTGCTTATTTTTGAATAGATTATTAACCAACCAATTAAAACAACATCACATGAAAAAACTTTACTTATTCATTTTCGCGATGAGTTTTATGCTAACCATTTACTGCCCCGGCGCGTTTGCCCAGGTAGGTGTTAGTAATAATGGAAGTGTGCCCGATTTTTCGGCGATGCTCGATGTAACCTCCACAACCAAAGGGTTTTTGCCACCCCGGATGACGTTTACCCAACGTGACGCTATTGTAAGCCCTGCCAATGGTTTGTTAGTGTTTTGCACCGATAACAACCACTTTTACCTGAACAAAGGAACTCCGGCATTCCCTAATTGGGTAATGCTTAGCAATTTTTCCGGAGTTACGGCAACCTCGCCATTAACCAGCAGCGGCGGGGACAACCCGAACCTTTCAATCCCCCAGGCGAATTCCTATACCAATGGATTTTTGTCATGGGCAGACTGGTCAGCTTTTTACAACAAGCAAAACGCTCTCTCATTGGGCAGCGTATCATCGCCGGATATGTCAATCACAGGCGGCGGCGGCGCGGTAATCGGCAGCGGTATGAACCTTACGATTACTAAAGGAAACCTTACTTCTTCCGATTTAACTATAACCGGCGGAACTGGGTCAATTCTTGGCGCCGGAACCATTTTGACCGTGAACAAAGGTAATCTGACCGAAACCACTTCATCGGTATTAACCATCACCGGCGGGGAGAACGCTGTTTTGGGAAATGGGACTTCCATTCAGGTAAAACATGCCAATACAATTCAATCAGGTTATCTGACCAGCGACGATTGGAATAACTTCAATAACAAAATCAGCAGCCAATGGACTGCCAATGGAGATATGCTACATTATAATACAGGCAATGTTGGCGTCGGAACCTCAAATCCACAAAACAAGCTTGACATTGCCGGGAATGTTGCAATTGGTTCATCCTTTTCAGGTTCAGGCGCAGCCCCTGCCAATGGTTTGCTGGTTGAGGGCAAAGTAGGGGTTGGCACAAACGCGCCGGCGCCCTCTGCATTGTTGGATCTTACAAGCTCAAACAGCGGAGCGCTTTTGCCACGTATGACTCATGATCAGCGTTATGCCATTCCTAACCCTGCCGAGGGATTGATGGTTTTTTGTACTAATTGCGGCGCAAATGGCGCATTGAGTATCTTCTCAAATGGCGCATGGAGAACTTTTATACCATGCAGCTCTGCACCGCCATCAGCAGGCGTAAATACCCTGTCGCCAGGTCAGATTAACTGGAACTGGAACCAGGTTGCCGGCGCGATTGGTTACAAATGGGATACAAGCGCCAATTATGGCTCAGCAATTGAAATGGGCGCCGCCACTACAAAAACCGAAACCGGAATTTCCTGCGGAGCAACCATTACAAGATATGTTTGGTCATATAATGAATGTGAAATTTCAGTCCCGACAACGTTAACACAAACGGTTTCCGCAACAGCGCCTGTATCGCCTTCAACCGGAACACATACATCAACACAAATATCAATTGTGTGGAGCTGGAACGCCGTAGCTGACGCCACCGGTTATAAATGGAATAGCGCCGATGATTTTGAATCAGCAACCGACATGGGAAGCGCTACTTCAAAATCCGACTCAGGACTCAACTGCTCCACTGCCTATACCAGATATATCTGGGCGTATAACGGATGTGGCTTTTCATTGGCAACAACTTTGACTCAATCAACTCAGGCATGTCTTGTTCTTCCAATTGTTACAGCATCCGTAGCCACGAGTGTTGCCCAAACCACGGCAACCTCCGGTGGTAACGTAACCTGGGATGGCGGCGCAACCGTAACCGAACGGGGCGTTTGCTGGAGTACATCTCCAAACCCGACTACCGCCGGCAGCAAAACAACTGATGGCGGCGGCGCGGGAGTCTTTACCAGCAATCTGACCGGACTAACTCCAAACACCCTCTATTATCTGAAAGCTTATGCTATTAACAGCGTGGGCACAGCTTATAGCGACCAGGTGAGATTTACCACCTTAACGTTTGAACCCGGACAAGCCTATGGCGGCGGAATTATTTTTCATGTTTCCGGAGATGGTCTAAGCGGGCTTATTTCTACGACTACCGACCAAAGCGCTGCCGCGCCATGGGGCTGTTTTGAAACAACAATCGGAGGCACATTAACGGCAATCGGAACAGGAATGGCAAATACTACTGCCATTGTAAACGGATGCAGCGAGGAAGGCATTGCCGCCCGTATTTGTAATGATCTCGCGCTTAACGACTACGATGATTGGTTTTTACCCTCAAAAGATGAGTTGAACCGTATGTATGAGCAAAGAAATTTAATTGGCGGCTTTGCAAATAATTGGTACTGGAGTTCTTCCGAGAACAGTTCTGTTAACGCGTGGGGACTGGACTTCTCCTCTGGCGCCCAGTATGAATTCCTCACCAAAACCAATGCGGCGTATGTTCGCGCTATCCGGGCTTTTTCAACTGTTCCAACAATCACTACAACAGCAATAAGCGAGATTACGCCTCTTTCAGCAACCGGCGGCGGCAACGTTAGTAATGAAGGAGCAGCTCCGGTTACAGCGAGAGGCATTTGCTGGAGTATATCGTCAAATCCCACTCTCGCCAACAGCCATACAACCGATGGCGCTGGCGCCGGCAGTTTTACGAGCAGCCTTACCGGACTTTCACCCAACACGCTTTATTATGTGAGGGCTTATGCCACTAACAGTGTGGGAACGGCGTATGGCGATCAGGTTAGTTTTAATACCATAGATTTCACCGTTGGGAATACTTACGGCGGCGGAATAATCTTTTATGTTGACGCCGCCGGGCAACATGGGTTAATAGCCGCCCCCGGCGACCTGGGTTCGGCAGACTGGGGCTGTAGCGGAACATCAATTGGAACAGCTACTGCCATTGGGACAGGACAAACCAATACCACCGGAATTGTTAACGGATGCGGCGAGGCAGGCATTGCAGCGCGTATTTGCAATGACCTTTATTTAAACGGATACGACGACTGGTTTTTACCATCTAAAGACGAGTTGAATGAGATGTACGGGCAAAAAACAACAATTGGAGGTTTCTCCGATACCTGGTACTGGAGTTCCTCCGAAAGCGGCGCCAACACCTCATGGTACCAGTTATTCGCCAATGGCAGCCAGGGTTCCGACGGCAATAAATCGGGGAACCCACTCAAATTTCGCGCTATCCGGGCTTTTTCCACTGTTCCAGTTGTTACCACATCAGCAATAAGCGCTATCAGCTCTTTAAAAGCAACCGGCGGGGGCAATGTTATTAATCAGGGAGCAACGCCGCTTTCAGCGAGAGGCGTTTGCTGGAGTACATCGCCTAATCCAACTTTAACCGACAGCCATACAACCGATGGCAGCGACAACAGCGGTTTTACAAGCAGCATCACAGGTCTTTCACCCGACACCTATTATTATGTGAGGGCTTACGCAACCAACGATGTAGGAACTGCCTATGGCGAACAGGTGAGTTTTAAAACACTATTATATGGACTTGGACAAAGCTTCGGCGGCGGAATCATCTTCTATGTTGACAGCACAGGGCTGCACGGGCTTATTTCTGCAACAACCGACCAAAGCGCCGGCGCAGAATGGGGATGTGTTGGAATCATTTATGGAGAGACTTCATGGGCCATTGGCGCAGGGCAAGCCAATACCGCGGCTATTGTTTACGCCTGTAGCATTGAAGGCATTGCAGCCCGGATTTGCAATGATCTTGTGCATAACGGATACAGCGACTGGTTTTTACCGTCAATGGACGAGTTGAACTTGATGTACGCACAACAAAATATAATCGGCGGCTTTACAAATAATTTTTACTGGAGCTCCTGCGATTACTATGCCCCCTACGCATGGGGTCAGAACTTCGGAAATGGCTCATTCTATGGAAGCTATAAGCTAGATGCCTACTATGTCCGCGCTATTCGTGCTTTTTAACAATTTAACAACTTACCTTTTTTGGCTAAAGCCTGGGATGTTTTGAGCTAACTGAACCCGGACTAAAGTCCGGGGCAATTCATAATCTGCCCCGGTTGAGTCCCGACTGAGTTGCCCCGACTGAATTGCCCCGACTGAATTGCCCCGACTGAATTGCCCCGACTGAATTGCCCCGTCTGAATTGCCCCGACTGAATTGCCCCGACCTTCAGGTCGGGGTAAGCGATAAATGAATAAAATATTTTCAGTGAATAAAATCCGCACTTTCGATCATTGGTTCTTTTACCTTCTATTCCTCGCCTCCCTCGTCCTTTCATGGTATTTTCACAAGGATTCGGCAAGGTTCAACAATAGAAATGAACTCTGGTCCGACCGGGCGGGATATTACATCTACCTTCCTGCCACCTTCTTTTACCATTTCAACGCCCTGGAAATGCCGAGCGATCTCGATATCCGCACCGGCGGCGGATTTAGCCTTGATAACCTGAAAAACAAGATTGATACAAAATACACCTACGGCGTAGCTCTGATGTTATCGCCTTTCTTTCTCTCGGCGCACTTGATTTCTCTCATTACCGGCTTTGATGATGAAAACGGCTTTTCGATGATCTACATGCGCATGATGGCGCTGGCAGGAGTAGTTTATTTAATTCTGGGGCTATGGCTGCTTCACCGTTTTCTGATTGGATATTTTTCGGTAAATATCAGTCTTGTTGTTGTTTTTCTAATCTTTTCAGCAACCAACCTTTTTTATTATTCGCTTATTGACGGGATGATGTCGCATGTTTACTCGTTTTTCCTGTTCGCCCTGTTTTTGTTTTCTCTGAGAAATTTTCAGATGTCCCATGAATACCGGTTTTTTCTGCTGATTTGCCTCTCGCTTGCCTTGGCTATTCTTATCCGTCCAACTAACATCCTGCCTGGATTGTGTATCTTTTTCTGGGATGCAGGAAGTCGGTCGGAAGTGATGCGACGGTTTAAGCAATTCATGCAACCTCGTTATTGGCTGACTTTTGCTGCGATTCTGTTCCTTATTTTTTCACCACAATTGATTTACTGGAAATACCTTTCCGGCAACTTTCTCCATTTTTCCTACCGGGATGAAGGTTTTTTAAACCTGTGTAATCCCCGAATTGCTGAAGCGCTATTTTCACCTCTGAACGGGTTGATGGCATTTACGCCTTTTGTTATCCTCATGGTTGCAGGTATTCTGATAATGTTCGTTCAGAAAAAGCAGAACCGGCGGCTTGTTGCATCTATGTTTATCCTCGTAACGATGGTGTGCGCATCATGGAAGATGTGGTATTTCGGATGCAGTTACGGACAGCGGTCGTTTATCGAATACTATACAATTCTCGCCGTACCACTGGCATGGCTGATTACCAAAGTCTTCAACAGCCGGTTTCTTATCGTCAAGACCATTTTGTTTTTCCCGATGTTTTTCCTGGTTTATGCCAACCTTCGTTATACGGTTGTTCTGTACCGTTTTGACCGGTGCTATTACGGTTCAACATGGGATTGGGATTATTACCTGCGCTCGTTTGAGCGCGCCGGTGTTATTTCACCGGTCCATCAAATCAAAACTTATAAAAACGATTTTGAAAACCTGGCTATCTGTCCTGTCGTGAAACCTTCGCAGATTTTTACCCGTTCGGGGCAGTATAGCATTCCAGGCGATAAAAAAACTAAAAAAACGCCTCTGTATTCAGCAAGGTTGTACGAATTTAAATTTCCATTACCAAAGATGATGGATGTGGATTTGTGGATGTTATCTCCTGGCAGGAGAGTTGGTAACGCTGCTTTATCATGTAACTTTATCAGGAATAATATCCAGGTTTTTGACGACAGTAAGAAACTAACAACCGCCGTGACAGCTCCTCTGGTGTGGACTAAGGTTAGTAAAACATTCATTATTCCTGATGTAAACGACTCTTCAATTCAGATCAATCTTTTCATTGACAATCCTGATGGTTCGTTGTTGTATTTCGACGACCTTTCCATCAGGTTTCGCTACAACTGGAAAAGCGCTGACTGAAAAGGAATAAGATTGCAAGTTTTTCAGAAGAAAATAATAAAAAGTTGTAAGTTTGAAACTTCAAATCATATCTTATCATGGAAACCCAAAAAGCTCTCGAAATTCTGAAAATGGCAATCCTTATGGAAAAAAGAGGCCATGCCTTTTATTCCAAAGTTGCCGAACAAACGCCCGATGCGGAGATAAAGCATATATTTTTAACTATGGCTGATGAAGAGACCCAACACGTGAAGTTTCTTTCGGAACAATACATCAGTTATGAAAAAGACCATGTTTTTAAAAAGGTTGAACTGCCCGATCTCGCAAATGAAGGTTTTTCTGCATTGATTCTTTCAGAGGATATGAAACAGAAAATTTCTTCAGCCGGATTTGAAGCAGCCGCTATTTCCGCTGCCATTGATTTTGAAAAAAGAGCGGTTGAGGTGTATGCCCAACAGGCTGAAACCACCTCCGATCCCAATGAAAAGGCTCTTTACCACTGGCTTTCCAATTGGGAAAAAGGTCATCTGAAAATACTCAGCGACATGGACAACGAATTAAAGGAAAAGATTTGGAACGATAATCAGTTCTGGCCTTTCTAATTTACATTCCCGTTCTCATTGCCTCAACCGGGTCGAGTTTTGCTGCGGTAAACGCCGGCACGATTCCCGAAATCAACCCGATTATAGCAGATACTCCAATCCCGAGCAAAACATTTCCCTCAGTAAGAAGCAGGGTAAAGTCGGTAGTATTCGATATAATGACGGTGAGAATAAAAATGATTGCCAACCCGAAAAGCCCGCCGATTAAGGAAAGGAACACAGCCTCAAATAGAAACTGAAGGAGGATAAAGTAATTCTTGGCGCCGAGAGCTTTCTGGATGCCGATGATATTGGTTCGTTCCTTTACCGATACAAACATGATGTTGGCGATTCCGAACCCGCCCACGAGCAGCGAAAATCCGCCGATGATCCAGCCAACAGTGGCTATAACGGCAAATAAACTATCGAATCCCTTGGAAATAATATCGGTTTCGTTGATGGCGAAATTATCGTCGGCTGAGGGTTTTTGTTTTCTGATCGAGCGCATAAGACCTGTCAGCTCATCCCGTAATTCATCATTTGAAACCATCGGTTTTGCTTTTACAACAATAGTGGCGTCCATATCCGTTAAATCAACCAGCGTTTTAAAATAGTTGACAGGAAGGTAAACAACCTTATCATTTGAATTACCGAAAAAATCTTCGCCTTCCTTGGTAATAACTCCAACAACCTCAATATTTCGTCCGAATATCTTGATCTTTTTTCCAATCGGGTCGCCTTCGCGGAAAAGATCTGTGGCAAGATCAGCCCCAATTATAGTTATATTTTTTCCGCTTGCCGATTCGGTGGTAGAGAAATATCTGCCTTGCGCAAGTTCGAATTTCCAGACTTTGTCGAAATCCTGCGAAACACCCATCACACCTATATTTTCGACATAGTTATTCTGGTATTTTACGGTTTTGGTAACCTGTACCATATAGGCAGTCGCTTCTGCCAGTGAAGATCGTTTCTCCAGTTCGCGCATATCCTCAAGCGACGCTTCGGGTCTTTGCCAGTATTTCCACCAGGGATAATCGCCACCCATTGACCAGGGCCATTTTTGCACATACAAAACATTGCTGCCGAGAGAGGCGATGCTTTTCCTGATGGCATTTTCCATGGAATCAAATACAGTAAAGACCGAAATCACACAAAAAATCCCGATGGTAATGCCAAGCAACGAAAGGATCGTTCGGACTTTATTAACTATAATAGCTTGAAATGCAAAAAGATAACTTTCGCGGATCAATCGTAAAATCAGAATCATGAGTAATAAAATTTATGTTTAATAATACAGTAAAGATAATATATATGAGTATCCGGTTGTTTACATAAATTGTCAAAACGAATTTTTCTTTACGACTTTAGGCTGATTCAATATTTATGAACCATAAATATTGCGTCTCTAATGTGACTTTTACACACTCCGTTTCAGACCTTGTCAGGTCTTGCAGACGCTGTCAGGTTTAGCGTAGCAGTCAGACCTGTCAGGGACGGGAGACCTGCCAGTTTTCATCTCTCCATCTCACTGATTATTCTCATTGTTTCAACGCTCACCGTACAAACCCGTTTCAACAAATCAATCGCCTGCTCCTTATAATCGGCAAAGCGGTAAGTGTTAAACTTTTCGGCGATTGTATGATCGATAGGCTTTTTCTCCTTGTACTGATCCAACACCCATTCGAGCGCCAAACGGTTGCCGAGCTTGTATTTCCAGGCTTCGGCGGGAACGTCCGACAGGAAGGTAAGCTCATCAATCTCTATAATGCCGGCGGTTTTGTCCGCTGTTAACTTCACTTTGATCTTCGGTTTTCGTAAAAACTCCTCCTTTGGTTCTTCCACCGCGCCGAAAGCCTCTTTTTGCCGTTTCGCCTCCGCTTTCACCTCAAAATCGTGACGTTCCAGACGCCAGGGTTCAACGGATTCATAGTTGATGTGAAGTTCCATATGTTTCGTCCCCGAAAGTTTAGGGTTGGCTCTCACATCGCCTCCCAAATCAACGATGTAAACAGCATTAAATTCGCTTGCAATTATTTTTCTGAAACCGTCGAAAGTGCGGCTGTCAATAAAACTGCGGTTTGTGATAAATGCAATAACGCCGTTTTTCTCCATCCGGTCAATTGCGTAACGGTAAAAACGGGAATACATATCGTAAACCTTCGTCTTTTGCGCCGTACTATGCCTGATGAAAGTTTCGCTGATCCGCTTGTCAATGAAAGGATATTCCCGGTTTTTGTTGTTCTCGTTTTCATTTTTCTGGTTCGAATTGTACGGCGGATTTCCGATGAAAACCGAGATTTTTTTGCTGTTCTGCCGCCTGATGCGTTCGGTGTTTTCGGAGGTCATCCCGAACATATCCTGCTGCTTTCCTGCGTATGCCAACGCCTCAGTGTTATCAAGCGTATCCACGAAACAGAGGTTCGGAAATTCGGCGTAGTACTGCATCTTCTGTTTGAAGGTGTATTCAATATTCAGGTGAGCAATATAATATGGAAGAATGGCAACCTCATTGGCATGTAGCTCATGTTTGTACTTGTACTCCAACTGATCCTTTGGGATGACATTTTCGATGATTTCGCAAATAAAAGTAGCCGTTCCGGTAGCGGGGTCGAGAATTTCCACGTTTTTATCGGCAAGGGTTTTTCCGAAATGCTGATGCAACAGGAAGTTGGCGCTCTGTACCATGAACTGCACAATCTCGTTAGGCGTGTAAACCACGCCGAGGCGGTCGGCGGCTTTCGGATTATAAACCTTGTAGAAATTTTCGTACAGTACCTTCAGAAATTTCTGTTTTTCATGATGGTCGGTTATGGCGGCGGCAGTGGCATTGATTGCTTCGTAATAATGTTCAATACTGTATAGCAGATTCCGTCGCTCGGAATATGTAAAGAGAATCCCGATCAACTTTTCAAGTTCGGCGGCAATTGTGTTGTGGCGGTGGAAATCCGGGTCGTCGAAAATTCTGTTGAAGATGTCGCTGGTGAGAATATGCTGGATCATCATTTCGCGGATATCATCCAATGTCACATCGGGATTGATTTCCGCTTTGCACAACTCGAAAAATGACAATTGCGCATTTAAAAAGTCGGGATTTGTCTCCCGGCTTTCAACAATCTTTTTCCGGAGGGTTTCCACAATAACCGGAATATCGGCTTTAAACTTTTCAATGGCGTCCTCAAATTTATAAACCGTTTCACTCTTGAATGAAAAAAAATCAGTGAGGATTTCATTCAATTTAGCGGCATCCCGCACCTTGCAGCGGTTTACTTCCACTCCTCTTTGGAAAAGGACAGCCACATTACTATCCTCAAACAGAATATTGACAAGAGGATAGCCATTTTTTATCTTGGCGTCAATCTCGGCTTCAATGTGATCTTTTTCGTCTTTGCTTTCCCATAATCCAATATCCAGCCCCCAAAGATTTTTCACTGTCCCGTCAGGTTTAACCATTTTCCCTTTTGTTCCCATCACGGCAACCTCCGCGATTACCTCATAGTTGAATTTACCTGCATATTCATTCAGCAATGCCCAGAAATGGTTACGGATGCTCTGTTCATTCCAACTCTTGCCGTATTGCAGAGTGCGGTCGAGGTTTTGATAGTATTGATTTATGAGAATTTTAGACATGATATTGCTATTGACTAATTGGGCAAAGTTCGGGGAAATCTCTTAATGTTTGATAAACCTTTTCAAACTTGGTTTTGTAACGTTATGAAAAGAAAAACTTTGTTCTAATATTCAAAAACAGGAGGAATATTGCAACTTTTTTGATTCCCGTGCTACTTTTCATCCTTATTTTTGCATCTGGTTTAACAGAAATTCAAAATTCTAACAGGAGGGATAAATAAAAATGAAACTGACACGCAGACAAATGTTAAAACTTTCAGGCGCCTCTCTTGGAGGACTCGCGCTGGGAAGCCCTTTGAGCAGCTTTGGCAGCTCGCTTAATTCAAAAGAAACTGATCCTTCAGAAAAGAATTCACTGTTTGACTCATTGCCTGTTTTTCCACTTGGCGAAAAACTGGATCCCAACGAAATGCGGATCACCTTCCTTGGAACATCGTGTATTCCGAGGTTGTCGCAGGAATGTAACAGCATTTTTGTGGAGGTTGGCAGCGGCGACCAGTTTGTTTTTGACTGCGGAACCGGCGTTGCGGCAAAATACAATGCCATGGGAATTCCTATGAGTAAGATGAATAAAATATTTCTCACCCATCTGCATGGCGACCATACGAGCGACCTCACCCACATTTACTGTTTCGGACCTGCCGAAGACCGTAAGTCGCCGTTGTACATCTGGGGACCGCGCAATTCCGACTTCACCTATAAAGATCTCGATGGGAATGTCAGAGGTCCTTATCAAGACGGAACGCGCGCTTTCTGCGAGCGGTTCAGAGATATGAATCGCTGGCATTCCGAGAGCTTCAGCTTTGGAACAACCAGTTATCCTGGTTATCCGATGCCTTCGGAAATAAAAACTCAATGGGGGCTAAGTGAAGACCCTGTTCAGGTTTCCGATGATAATCCCGACGACGGCTATGCTATCTTTCCCATTGAGCTGGATTGGACCTTATCAGGGAAATCACCGATGGATAACGTTGCTTATGACAATCCGACGACCAGAGTTAAAATAACCCATTTCCCTGCCATCCATTGCAGGAGGGGTTCGATAAGTTATAAACTTGAATGGAATGGCTTGTCAATGGTATTCAGCGGCGATACGAAGCCAAATTACGATATGATTACCAACGCCGGGGGAGTGGATGTTCTTATCCATGAAATGGTGATGCCTGCTTATGTCTGGGCGTTAAAAAATTCAGGATTGTCACCGGAAGATCCGGATTTTATAAAGGCTTATAATTACGCAATGCAGGTGCAGAACAGCTCCCACACTCCGCAAGGCGCTTTCGGTTACCTGCTGAGCCAGATGACGCCCCCGCCACGACTTGCCGTTGCCACCCATTTCCAGGCTGCCGACGATACCATTGCATCGGCAATGCAAAGTGTTCGTAATCATTATCCTGTTGGCGAAATCACTTTTGCCGCCGACCTGATGGTGATAAATGTCTCCCCAACTAAAATAATCCAACGTCGCGCCGTTGTTTCACCTTTTGCATTTTACCCGGTAAGTCCACTTTTTCCTCTCTTAAACCCGCCAAAGTATTGGAAATATGACCCGGAGCATCCTACTGAAAAAATTCCTGATCCTTATGCCCAGATTATTACCACAGAGCAGGTTCCTGCAATTGATCCAATCACTAAAAATGTTAATTACAGAGAAGATGGATATTGATTCCTGGTATAAAGTAAAGCTTTCACCTTTGATTAACGGTAATTGCTTATCTGCTTTGGACAAGTTGACAATGAGTTTGCATATAGAAAAAATTATTAAGAATAATATCACCCCTTCGGGGTTTAAAACGGATTTTACAATTCTTTCTATAATCATATCACCCCTTCGGGGTTTGTAAAAACTTCGACTATTTAAAAGGTTGATTGGTTGCCAAATCCCGAAGGGATGACATGATTATAGATTGAAAAGATTGATTTTGCAACTGAATCCCGAAGGGATGACATGATTATAGATTGAAAAGATTG
>JBAXRP010000120.1:0-12832 GCA_037131145.1 Bacteroidota bacterium | reverse complement strand
TGGATTTAATGGCGTCAATTCACATTGTCTATAGCCAAAAAATCGTACCTTTGAAAATAAAACACGTTTGAATGAATTCATTCCAGGGGATTATTGCCAGGTTAAAACTTCAGTATTTTTGGGATGTTGATATATCTAAGATTGATGATCAATTGTCGGCGCGGTTGATCAGTGAGCGAATTTTCAATCTTGGAAATATTGATGAAATTAATCTGATAAAATAATTTTACGGAAGAGATCGGGTTGTTGAAGTATTGATGAACCTTAATTATCTCGATCCAAAGACTTTCAACTTTATTCGGAAATTTTTTAAAATACCTGCTAAAAGATTTAAATGTTACACAACGAAACGGTTGAAAAATCAACGCTGGAACTCATAATATCATTGCAAAGCAAAACTTATCTTAATCAATTTCACCTACCCGGAGGCTCTGCGCTGGCATTATACCTTGGGCATCGTAAATCGGTTGATATAGCCCTTTTCTCAAATTTCAGTTGTGGAATCTCGGTTTTATCCGAACAGGATATCATTGCGATGAAACTTAATGCCATTTCGCTCAGCGGCACACGATCTAAAGATTTCATTGACATTTACTATTTTCTTTCCAAATACAGCATTGGAAATATGCTCGATTTTTACAAAGAAAAATACAACCAGCAAAATGATACTTTTATTCTCAAAAGCCTGATTTATTTTACCGATGTAGATCTTGCTGATTACCCGGTTTTAATAAAGGATCCGTTATTGAAATGGTCAAATGTGAAGAGACGAATTGAGAAAGCAGTCTTGAATTATCTTCATGGTAAACAGGTAGTCGGCAATTAAATAATTTTTTGTTTATTATAAAGTTCAAATTACATGGAATTACCCGAAACACCACACAATGAACCTGGTTATGTAGGCAAAAGCCTTGAAGTTACTATAAAGATAGGTTTGATTATCGGACTTATATTTTGGTGCTTCCTGATTCTAAAACCATTTCTGATGATTACCCTTTGGGGAGTGATTATCGCGGTTGCAGTTTACCCATTTTACGACTGGTTGAAACGGAAACTGCGGAACCATGCAAAAACTGCTGCGGTTTTTGTTACGCTTTTCCTCCTGCTGTTGATCATGGCGCCGGTTGCAATGCTGGGAGGATCCCTCTCGGAGGCAGTGGTATGGATACGCGAAGCAATGAAGAATGGAAACAGTCTTATCCCACCGCCGGGCGAGACTGTTAAATCCTTGCCCGTGATCGGACCGTGGTTGTTCGATCTGTGGCAACATTCATCGGAAAACCTTACAGATGTTGCGAAGGAATACCAGACACAGTTGATGACCGGTCTCACCTGGTTTCTGTCAATGTTAACCAATGCCGGACTTGGTTTACTGATGTTCATTGTTTCGATTATCATCTCCGGTATCATGCTTGTTTTTTCAGAAACAGGATCAAAAATATCCCGGAAAATCGCCGTCAGACTGATGGGCGAAAAGGGGATTGAAACTATTTCCAACGCCGATATTACTGTAAGGAATGTAGCGCGTGGTATTCTCGGAGTAGCGTTTATCCAGGCATTTCTTTCAGGGATAGGTTTCCTGGTAGCAGGTATTCCTGGCGCCGGTCTATGGGCGCTTATCAGCTTTTTACTTGCCCTGGTCCAGATAGGAATCGGTCCGGTGGTTGTAGGCGTATTGATATATGCTTTCATCAAACTGAGTACGCTTTCAGCAATCCTGCTTATGATCTGGTGTGCGCCGCTGCTTGTGATTGACAATGTGCTTAAACCGATTTTACTTGGTCGCGGCGCGCCGGTTCCTATGCTGGTAATTTTCCTTGGCGCTATTGGCGGGTTCGTCAGTTTCGGCGCTATAGGACTGTTTGTTGGAGCGGTGGCTCTTTCGCTGGGGTATAATCTATTTCTATCCTGGTTAAATGCCGAATCGAAACCTAATGAGAATTAATTGCTGACTTATATATAGTGTTTGTTTCAGATAATGTGGCTAAAGCCGGGAAACTTGAATCATATCTTTCTATTTAAGTTGGCTAAAGCCACCTGCGATAGATGTAAGATTTCAAAATTCATTCCTATCAACATCATCTCCTTGATATTAAAACATGAAAAATCCATTGCAGTCAGCTTTAGATGACAGTATGAATGAATTCAAACGCGCCATCATGCCCATTACCGGTATGTCATGCGCAAATTGCGCTGCCAATATTGAACGATCATTGGTTAAACTGCAAGGTATCGGAGAAGTTCACGTTGACCTCGCAAGCGAAAAACTTAGTGTAACTTTTGATCCGGAAAAGGTAACTGAGCTGGGAATTATTGCCGGCGTCCGCCATATCGGATTTGGCATTGCCACCGGAAAGGCGGAATTTCCCATAACCGGAATGCACGACCATTCAGATGCGTTGGCGCTGGAAAAGTTATTGCTCCGGCAGAACGGAGTCCTCGCCGCCAACGTTAGCTTTGCAACAGAACATCTCTCATTTGAGTTCATTCCTGGTATGACAGGCGTTGCCGAACTGATCCGGGTGATTAAAAAAGCTGGTTACAATCCCATTCAGGCAGCCAACGCCGAAGAGATGGAGGATGTGGAAGCAAGTGTTCGCGCCGCAGCGCTGAGAAATCAAAAACATTTGCTGATTATTGGACTCGTTTTCACCATCCCAATAATTGTTTACAGCATGGCGCGGGACTTTGGCTTAGTCGGATTTGCTTATGACCAATTTGCTATGCTCGCCTTCGCTACTGTCGTCCAGTTTGTGGTAGGCTGGCAGTTTTATATTGGCGCTTTCAAGAGCTTACGCGCCGGTAGCGCCAACATGGATGTTCTGATCATGCTTGGCTCGTCGGTGGCATGGTTCTCCAGTCTTCTCGTTACTGTTGGCGTTATAAACAGTCAGAATATCTTTTTCGAAACCAGCGCTTCCATAATCACCCTCATCAGGCTTGGAAAATTTCTCGAAACCCGCGCCAAAGGAAAAACATCGCAGGCGCTAAAAGCGTTGATGGGATTACGCGCCCGCATGGCTACCGTCATCCGCAATGGCGCTGAAACCGAAATAAACATTGAAGATGTTCAGGTTGGCGATTTGGTGGTTGTTCGTCCCGGAGAAAAAATTCCGGTTGATGGAATTATCAGCGAAGGTCGCTCTGCAATAGAAGAATCAATGATTACTGGAGAATCAATGCCTGTGAGTAAAGGTCCCGGCGATGATGTTATCGGCGCCACGATAAACCGCGAAGGTTTGATAAAATTTGAAGCAACCAAAGTGGGAAAGAATACCACTCTTTCCCAGATTGTCAGGCTGGTGCAGGAAGCTCAAGCCGGTAAAGCGCCTATCCAGAAAATTACCGACGAAATTGGTCGCTATTTTGTGCCGGTGATAATTGCCCTTGCGCTGATTACATTTGGGAGTTGGGTATTGGTTGACAGGCATGACTGGACCGGAGCTATGATGAATGCCATCGCAGTTCTGGTAATCGCTTGCCCGTGTGCAATCGGACTTGCCACTCCCACTGCCATAATGGTGGGAACATCAAAGGGAGCCGAAAACGGAATTCTTTTTAAAAACAGTGAAACGCTGGAGCGAACCGGTCGCATTAAGGTGGTGGTTTTGGATAAAACCGGTACCATCACACGTGGAATGCCCGAAATTACTGATATTATTGCATCGCCTCACTTCACGCCCGATGAAATGCTTGGTTTGGCTGCCTCTGCCGAGCAGGGGTCTGAGCATCCGCTGGGGCGGATAATTGTAAAAGCAGGCGAGGCGAAAGGAATTAAATTGCAGTCGCCGGTGCAGTTCAGGGCAGTTGCCGGCTTTGGGATTCGCGCGGTTGTTGGATCGAAAACCGTAGTGATTGGAAATCCACGGATGATGCAAAATGATCTTATTCCCATCATTGACTTCCAGAATGACGTTACAAGGTTACAGGCTGAAGGAAAAACGGTAATGGTTGTGGCAAGTTCTGAAGATGGGCAATCTGCAAGTGTTTCAGGGTTGATTGCAGTTGCCGATACTCCAAAACCCGGTTCAAAAGAGGCAATTGCCGATCTGCATCGTTTGGGACTTGAGGTGGTGATGTTAACCGGCGATAACCGGGCTGCGGCGGAAGCAATTGCCGTTCAGGTTGGGATTGAAAGGGTGATTGCAGAGATATTGCCCGGCGGAAAAGCCGACGCCATCAGGGAAATGCAGTCAGTTATTGTTTCAGGTATGCCCGCCCCGGTTGTGGCTATGGTGGGCGATGGTATCAACGATGCGCCGGCTCTGGCTCAGGCGGATGTCGGAATTGCCATTGGCGTTGGCGCCGATGTAGCAATCGCGGCAGCGGGAGTTACCCTGATAAGCGGCGATCCTCGCGGCATTGGGCGAGCCATTGCCCTTTCGCGCGGCGCTTGGGAAACAATAGTTCAAAACCTTATATGGGCTCTGTTTTATAACGTAGCTCTGATCCCAATTGCTGCATTTGGACTACTCAGCCCTATGTTTGCAGCCGGAGCCATGGCATTCAGCTCCATTTTTGTTGTCGCCAACAGTTTAACCCTTCGCGCGTTCAAAGTACAAACTTTTGCACCTCCAAAACCGCTGATTCGTCAGGTTTTCAGTCTTGTGCCAAGGATTATTGCGCCAGCCGCCGCGCTTACTATTATGGTTGGCTTTCCGTTAATCACGATGCACGGCGGGATGAGTATGCTGATAAACCACATCACAACCTTGACTCAGCTAAAGATTATTTCAATTGGCTTTATTGTCATTGCCTTTGCATCCATTCCGGTTTTACTAATAGCTTTTATCAGAAAACGGAATAAAACCGTGAAAGTCTGAGTGAAAAATCTGCGAAAATCTGAATGAAATATTACTCCTGCAAAACCGGCTTCCTGATGAACCAGCCGCAAAGCTGACCAAAACCCCAGCCGATCCAGCCGCCTGCAATCCATCCTGTAATGATATCGCCAGGATAGTGAACCCCAAGATAAATCCGGGTATAAGCCATAAAAAATGCCCAGGCAATCATTAATAGAGGAAAATAACGAAAAGGTTTGCCTAAAAGGATAATCATAAATACTGCGATGGCGAGAGTTGTTGATGCGTGCGCAGAATAAAAGCCGTTTTGACCTCCGAGATAACCGTTTACAGTATGTATAGCCGTTAAACCGGGTTCATGGGTAGGACGAGGCCGGGCAACCCATTCCTTGAAAATATTTGAAAGCTGATCGCTGAAAAGGATCATCAGCGCAGCAAAAAAAATAATCCATACCGAACGCCAATGGTAACGCATGATCACAAGATAAAGCAGCAAAAGAAATAAAGGGATCCATGTGATGTTATTAGTTCCGTAAAAAAAAAACGGATCCAGAAAACTACAATGAACCCCGTTTAAAAATAAGAACAAACTCTGATCAAAGGATTTTAAGAATTCAAGCATCAAGTATTAATTTAAGGTTGCAGGTTGAAAATACGTTCTAAATCCCTCGTCCTTCGTCCCTCGTCCTACACGCTATTCAACTCATCCCACAACATCTTCTTCAACTTTTCCAATCCTGTTTTTTTATGAGAGGATATGAATACATGCGGGATATCAGGTAGATCATTTTTCAGTTCATTAAGAATCTCCTGATCTGCAAGGTCAGATTTGGTAATTGCCAGAACGCGGGTTTTATCGAGTAATTCAGGATTATATTGCGCCAGTTCATTTAACAGGATGTCATATTCCTTTCGTATATCTTTCGTATCCACAGGAACCATAAATAACAGTATGGAATTGCGTTCAATATGTCTGAGAAACCTTAATCCCAATCCTCTGCCTTCATGGGCGCCTTCAATGATTCCGGGGATATCGGCCATCACAAACGAACGCTGGTTATGATAATTCACCATACCGAGATTGGGAACCAGGGTAGTGAACGGATAATCGGCAATCTGAGGTTTTGCTGCGGAAATTACCGATAGCAATGTAGATTTTCCTGCATTTGGGAAACCAACCAATCCAACATCGGCAAGAAGTTTAAGTTCCAGAATTTTCCAGAACTCCAACCCCGGTTCTCCGGGCTGCGCGAATTTCGGCGCCTGGCGGGTTGGGGTTTTGAAGTGATCATTGCCCAAACCGCCGCGACCACCGGGAACCAGGATAAAGGACTGCCCATCTTCAGTGATCTCACACTCGAATTCACCGGTTTCCGAGTCGCGGGCTATAGTTCCAAGCGGTACATCAACAACCACATCCTTTCCGTTGGCGCCATGCATTAACTGCTTGGAACCCGCTTCGCCATGGTCTGCCTTCAGATGCTTTGTGAATTTCAGATGAAGTAATGTCCAGAACTGGCTGTTCCCTCTAAGGATTACATGCCCTCCCCTACCGCCGTCGCCGCCGTCGGGACCGCCATGAGCGTTTGTACGGGTACGCATGAAATGTCTTGAACCGGCGCCGCCGTTCCCGGAAGCGCAATGAATCTTTACGTAATCTACAAAGTTGGAGTCAGACAATTTATTTGGGATTTGGGATTTCGGATTTCAGATTTCAGATTTCAGATTTCGGATTTGGAACTTGGAACCTGGAACTTAGAACTTGCGATACCCCCTGCTAAATTCCTCAGCAATAAGGTACGCTTCTTTCCCCTTCCCTTTTAGGGGATGGGGTCAGGGGGTTGGGTTAAGTTTTAATTACGGAACAGAGCTGACTAAAAATATCTTCAATCGAACCAACACCGTAAACTTCCTGATACAAATCTTTTTCCTTGTAATAATCAATGAGGGGCTTGGTATGGCGGTGGTATTGCACAAGTCGGTTCTTGACAACATCTTCGGTGTCATCCAATCTACCTTGTTCCTGGGCGCGTTTCAGCAAACGTTTAACCAACTCCTCCTCATTCACTTCCAGCGCAAGCACCATTGTGACAGCATGACCCAGTTTATGAAGCATTCCATCAAGTTCCTGAGCCTGTTTAAGGGTGCGTGGAAATCCATCCAGAACAAAACCACTGACGGCGCTGTTCTTAACAAAAACAGATTCCATTATTTCGATCAACAATTCATCCGACACGAGATGTCCGGCGTCCATCACCGATTTGACCTTTAGTCCCAGCGGTGTTCCCTGGCTCACCTCCGCCCGGAGAATATCGCCTGTTGATACATGTTTCCAGCCGAATTTTTCGGCAATTTTTATGGCCTGTGTGCCTTTCCCGGCGCCCGGAGGTCCAAAAAGAATCAAATTAAACATACTTCAATTTTTATTTTTTATAAATGTTAACTTACCAACTTACCAACTTACCAGCTATTCCTTGACAACCTTATAAATATCCGGCAAATTCCTCCCCTGCCCATTATAATCAAGTCCGTAACCAACAATAAAATCATTGGAAATACTCAAACCGATATAATCAATTGGGAAATCTTTCTGAAAAGCTTCGGGTTTGAAACAAAAACAGGCGACTTTCACGCATTCCGGCTGTTTGGTCTGAATATCAGTTAGAAGTTTATCCATGGTAATACCAGTGTCAATGATATCTTCCACGATTATGATGTGGCGCCCTCTCAATTCCTCGTCAACTCCAATTAATTCCTTGACTTTTAATGTAGTGCTTGTCCCGGAATAAGAAGCAAACTTTACAAATGAAATTTCACACGGGATAGTGATTTTGCGCATAAGGTCTGACGCAAAGATAAAAGCGCCGTTTAGAATGGCAAGCAGCAATGGATTTTTTCCTTTAAAATCACGGTTAATATCATCGGCTACCCGTTGTACGGCAGTTTCGATTTCTTCCCTTGTAATAAATTTCTCAAAAACCAGTTCCCTAACCTGTACTTTAGTCATAACAAACTTATTAAAGTGTGCAAATGTAGTCATTTATAACTAATTTTGCCCGCTCCCTTCAATAATCCCTACATGGAACCCAGAGTAAGTATCATCATGGGCAGCGCCTCCGATTTCCCGGTGATGGAAGCTGCTGCAAAGTTTCTGAACGATATGCATATACCATTTGAGATCAATGCGCTGTCGGCACACCGCACGCCTGAACAAGTTGAAGATTTCGCGAAAAAGGCGCCTACACGCGGCATTAGCGTCATCATTGCCGCTGCCGGGATGGCTGCTCACCTTCCTGGCGTCATAGCTGCAATGACTATTCTTCCGGTAATTGGCGTGCCAATCAAAGCCTCGCTGGAAGGGCTTGACGCTCTGCTCTCAATAGTCCAGATGCCTCCCGGCATCCCTGTTGCAACCGTAGGCATTAACGGCGCTCAGAATGCTGCAATCCTTGCCGCCGAAATTCTTGCACTAAACGACCCTGAAATTCAAAAAAAAATGATTGTGTTTAAGGAAAACCTTAAAATGAAGATCATTAAGGCAAATGATGAGCTGGCGGGAGTGAAGTTTGAATACAGAGCTGTATAGCTGGTAAGCTGGTAAGCTGGCGCTATCTATTGCAGTTGGCTTGTACCAATTGTATAAGAGTTGGCTTTTCTCATATTTTCAATCAATTTTTCTAATCAGCATCAACCCGTCTCTGATGGGCAATAGTAAATTCTCTACCCGCTCATCTTGCTGAACAAACTCATTGAACTCCACGATCCCACGCGTATCTTTATCCATCTTTGCCCGATCTCCAACAACCTTCCCATCCCAGAGAACATTATCGGCAATAATAAACCCGCCTGGACAGACTCGTGAAAATACCATGTTATAATAGTTCAGGTAATTCGGTTTGTCTGCGTCAATGAAAACCAAATCCCAAACTTCATCTATGGCTGGAATAATTTCCAACGCCTCCCCGATATGCAGAACGATTTGATCTTCAAGGCCGGCTTCCTTGAAATATCTCCTTATACCCTCCTCAAACTCCTGATTAACTTCAATAGTATGCAACACCTTTTCTCCCCTCCCTTTTTGGGGAGATGCCGACGGCGGAGTCATCCCCAAAGCCATTGCAATAGCTGAATATCCGGTGAAAGTCCCAATCTCAAGAACACGTTGAGGTTTAATCATCAGGCAAACCATTCGCAAAAATGTACCCTGTAAATGTCCCGAAAGCATCTGCGGGTAAACCTGCGTAAGGTGCGTTTCGCGGTTCAGTTTTGCCAGAGCCGCCGGTTCGGGAGTGGTGTGATTTTCGGAATATTTAATTAGCTCTTCCATCGGCTGAGACTTTATACTGTAATGGATTGCGATATACTAACCTGGCTTCCGCATCGAAGTTTCTGGGGGGCAGAATGGTTGAAATACCACAGAAACTCTTATTACATTTAGCCTTTGTTACCAGTTCGCTTTCTTTGTTTTTCATCATCTTAACTGTCAATTTGCTGCAATGTTTCTGTCTGCCCGTGCGTTTGTGTAGGCAAGCTCTTTGGCTGGTTTTGGTCGCAGGTTGGCTTTTTGCGCGACCAGCCAATTTGCCTGACCAAGAAGCGTGGGCTATGTTGTAACCCGGTAAAAGCCTTTTCTAATTTTCTCTCAATAAATTTCATTTTTCAGGCTTTTTCAATCTCTTAATGTCCTCTTCAATCTCTTTAAGGCTTTGCTCTTTCTCGATTACATTCTGAGCCATCCTAAATTTCTCAAATTACTCACCCGATTTCTTCAGCGCTTTTTCGTGGCTGATTTTTCCTGCATGGTTGAGCAGTTCCCTGGCATTGAGCTGCAAAACACTGTCCAATCGTTGTATCCAATCGGCCATGTACATTGGGGTGCGTTGCTGAGCCATTGTTTCGGCAAAAGCCAGATACTGTTCTGTCAACAAACCGAGCAGTTTTATTTCGTCTTCGTTCAGGTAGTTTTTGGCAATGCTGACATCTGATTTTTTTATAGATACGGTATTCTTTTTATCATACGACTGCATTCCCAGGAAAGGCAAGCTGGCATCAACACGCCGGTAAACCAATTCGGCGGCTGTTTGCTCGGTGATTGCCCAAAGCAATTTGTTCTGAACCACTTTAAAGAAAGCAATGGTTTTGTCGTCTTTCGGGTCGTAATCAATGCTGGTGGTGTAGATGTCCTTTATTTTCTGATAGAAAAATCTTTCGGAGATTCGGATTTCGCGGATGCGTTCCTGCAATTCGGTGAAATAGTTCATCGAACTGCCCGACTTAAACCGGTCGTCGTTCATGGCAAAACCTTTGATGATGTATTCTTTGAGCCTTTGGGTTGCCCAGATGCGGAATTGGGTGCCCTGGGGGGATTTAACTCTGTAACCAACCGATATGATTACATCGAGATTGTAGCAGTCAATTTCTCGTTCTACCCTTCTTTCGCCCTCCTGGCGAACTTGTCGGAATTTCCGACAGGTTCGGGGTTGCTCCAATTCACCCTCCTCAAAAACATTTCCGATATGCTCGGCTATCGTGCTTCTGCCTTTGCCGAACAGGGTTGCCATTTGGTCCTGGGTAAGCCAAACAGTTTCGTCTTCCAGCCGTACATCAATTTTGATGCTGCCGTTGGGGTTTTGGTAGATGAGGATTTCGCTGTTGTTCACACTTGCACCTATTTTTTCTTCGATGAATTTCATTTTATAGCAAAAATTCTGCTCACCTGTAAACCAGTCTGCTCAACCGTTTTTCCTCAAAGATTTCATTAGCGATTTCAAGAAGTTCATCTGCGGTCACTGATCCTATTCGGGATATAATAGTTTCAATGGGGTCAAATCTGTCCTGCATCAGAAAGCTTTTTCCGATGGCAAGCATGGCTGCCATATTCGACTCGCCTGCTATTGACAATTGACCGGTGAGTTGCTTTTTAATTGTATGAAGCTGAACAGTGGTGAGTTTCTCCTCACGAAGGCGTTTCAACTCTTTTAAAGTGATTGATAACGCTTTTTCATAATGTACGGGATCGGCGCCGAAATATATGCTGATAATCCCCGAATCGGAATGGGCGGTGTAGTTGGATTCGTTTTGGTAAGTCAAACCGTTGCGTTCGCGAAGGGCAAGCGAAAGTCGCGAGTTCATAATTGGACCGCCCAGCATATTGTTTAACAATGCAAGCGGAAAACGCCGTTCATCGGAAAACGGATAGGCGGGCGCGCCAATCAGACAATGAACCTGGGATATCTTTTTTTTCTGCTCCTTTACATCTGGAATGTAACCCGAAAATGGAACCCGGCAAGGCGCTGCGTCTCTTTCAGGTTGTTCGCTGAAATATTTACTCACAAGTCTGACAAGGCGCTTGAAATCAATATTCCCTACCGAGGCAATCACCACCTGATCTAACGCATAGTTTTTCCTGATGAAATCAAGAATTTCGGTTTTTCCTATCTTTTTCAAACTCTTTACTGTTCCGAGGATATTTCTGCCAAGCGGGTGACCGGCAAAAATCATATCCTCAAAATCATCGAAAATTTGTTCTGCCGGTTGATCCTGGTAAGCGCGAATCTCGTCGGCAACTACCTGTTTTTCCCGTTCCAGCTCCATCTCAGGAAAAATGGAATGGAAAAATATATCGCTGAACAATTCCAGTGTGCGATCGTAATATTCACTCAGGAACGTGGCATTGATGCAGGTATCCTCTTTGGTTGTATAAGCGTCGAGATCGGCGCCAACGTTTTCGAGGCGATTGAGCACCCGGAAAACGCTGCGCTTTGCAGTGCCTTTAAAAATTGTATGTTCTATGAAGTGCGCCAGTCCGTGTTCCCGCTCTGATTCATCGCGCGATCCGGCGTTGATAAATATCCCGCAGTGGGCAACATGGCTTGAAACAGAATGATGGATTAGTCTGATTCCATTGGAAAGAGTTAAGGTTTGGAGCCTCATCAATTATTTCCGGGTTTCGATCAAAATTTCGAGCAATTTAATTCCGGCGTCGGAAATTACTGTTCCAGGTCCAAAGATGGCTACAGCTCCCGATTCGTAGAGGAAGGGATAATCCTGAGAAGGAATGACGCCGCCAACAATAACCATGATGTCTTCGCGACCGAGTTTTTTCAGTTCCTCAATGACCTGCGGAACCAGGGTTTTATGACCCGCCGCAAGGCTTGAAACGCCGAGGATGTGAACGTCGTTTTCAACTGCCTGGCGCGCGGATTCCGGCGGGGTTTGGAACAACGGACCAATATCAACGTCGAATCCGATGTCGGCATAACCGGTGGCAACCACTTTGGCGCCGCGGTCGTGACCGTCCTGTCCCATTTTTGCAATCATGATTCGAGGCCGGCGACCTTCCATTTCGGCAAATTGATCGGCAAGCTCGCGGGCTTTTGCAAACGATTCGTTATCCTTCGATTCTGAGGAATAAACCCCGGAAATACTTCTTATCACTGCTTTGTACCTCCCGTATATTTTTTCCAATGCGTAAGAAATCTCTCCCAACGACGCCCGCTTCCGGGCTGCGTCAATTGCCAGCTCCAGCAGGTTGCCTTCGCCGGTTTCAGCCGATTTCGTGAGAGCGTCCAGCGCTGCCTGAACCTCGTCGTTGTTGCGGTTTTCGCGCAATTGTTTCAACCTTAAAATCTGCGACTCCCGCACTGCTGCATTATCAACGTTAAGAATTTCGATAGGATCTTCCTTGCTGAGTCTGTTTAAATTTACTCCAACAATTTTATCTTTACCTGAGTCAATTCTCGCCTGTTTCCGCGCCGAAGCCTCTTCGATGCGCATTTTAGGAATGCCGGTTTCAATGGCTTTTGCCATGCCTCCCAACGCTTCAACCTCCTCAATTAATGCCCACGCTTCATGAGCAATTTCATGGGTAAGAGATTCTACATAATATGAGCCAGCCCAGGGATCGACCGAACGACAGATGTTTGTCTCCTCCTGCAAGTAAATCTGGGTATTCCGGGCGATGCGGGCTGAAAAATCGGTGGGAAGAGCAATTGCTTCGTCGAGGGCGTTGGTGTGTAACGATTGTGTAT
>JBAXRP010000119.1:0-12838 GCA_037131145.1 Bacteroidota bacterium | reverse complement strand
GTTTTTCCCGCTCCGTTGGGTCCGAGAAATCCTACAATCTCACCGGTGTTCACCTTGAATGAAATGTTGTCAACGGCTTTTTGAAACCCATATGTTTTCGTGATATTTTCAACACTCACTTCCATAAGTAGTTAAGTTTTAATTGGAGTGCAAAAATATTTCGTTTTCCTTTTGCCTCAAAAACTTTAACAGAACTTTAACAGATTTTTGCTGTAAGACTTTCCAGTGAGCGGGCTGTAAAACAGATAGTATTCATTGTAAACTCAAAAACGGGCTAAAGCGCTAAGGAGGTCATCGGATTTTTCACCCCGATGGCATTTTTCAGGTAAGCCTTAATGGTTCCGACAATGATTTTTGCTTCGATGTAAATAGGGATTTTGTTGGCGTCATCCGTTACCCAAACCAACACATCTTCATCTCCTTTGAAAATAGTTCCCTGTACCATTTTTGCTGCAAATTTAATGCAGCGATATCGTTTTCCATCCAGCGATTCAACCGTCTCTTTTCCCAAAACCCTGATGTTGATATCGTAGTAGATATCATCAATAAGTACAAGCGTATGTCGCATCAACCCTGGTTGTGCATTTGAAAAATCAAGTGTGCGGGTGAAGTATATTGCCGACAACATGTCAAAGGCGCATGGTTTCACTGCAAGTGTGTCATTCCGCTGTGGATTGTCATTGCTTTTAGTATTTGACGTCACTTTCTTTGTATCGTAATCAAAACTCAGGGTATTTAATAAGGTATAACCACCTTCGTAAACATATCGCCGGAATGATAAGGGATTAAATGTCTCCTGATCTATCCATGAATCAAAATAGTCGCGTACTTTGAAAAGTAAGTCATACGAGGCGAAGGATTTACCAGTCCCTTTCAGATGCCATGTTGGTTTTCCCAAAAAAGACTCATGAGTTACAGAAAAAGTCACAATGCCGGCATCCACCCACACAGGACCCCAGTTATATGAAACAGTATAACGTAGTTCTTCGCCGTTTCCAAATGCTATGTTTGAGGTAAAGCATTGTGAATACCCGTTAAGGGTTTGACATATCAAAAATATCAAAAATAAAAAAATGTTACTTTTCACCATCCTCATCAGTATAAATTCCAAATCCCAAGTTCCAAATCCAAAATTCCATTACCTTTTTTTCCATAAATAAAAAACCGGGATTCCAAGAATAACGATAAATAACCCAGGCCAGGTATATTCCGGTTTAAAAATAAGCAGAATGAGCATAATGCAAAGCGCCAATGCAATATATATGGAAGGAATAAAAGGATAACCGAATGCTTTATATGGGCGTTCATGGTCGGGACGGTTTTTCCTTAAAAGGAAAATTCCAAGGATGGTAAGAACATAGAAAATCAAAACGGCAAATACGACATAATCGAGAAGTTGTCCGTAAGTGCCGGATAGGCATAACAATCCTGCCCAAATTCCCTGAATAATCAATCCGGTTGCAGGGACGCCTTTGCTGTTCAGAGTTCCCACTTTTTTAAAGAATATACCATCGGCAGCCATCGCATAATAAACGCGGGCGCCGGCAAGGATCAGCCCGTTGTTGCATCCGAAGGTGGAAATGACAATGAAAGTTGCCATGATAATCACAGCATAATTTCCAAATACTCCTGATATTGCTGCCGTTGCCAGACGGTCGTTTAACGCATATTGCATACCTTTCGACATAATATCGGTTCCCGCCGGTTCTCCACGCAAAGGTAGAACTGTGAAATATACCACATTGGCAAGAAGATAAAGGATGGTCACAAGAAAGGTTCCAAGGAAAAGACTCATGGGAATGTTCTTTTTCGGATTAATTACTTCCCCTGCGGTGAAGGTGATATTATTCCAGGCGTCTGATGAAAAAAGACTCCCGACCATTGCCATTCCGATGGCAGCTACCAGCGCTAACCCTGAAAGGGGAATATCAACGCCTCCCGGACCTTCCCGCTCCGGAGTCCAGAATATAGCGCTGTTCAATCGAATAGATGACAGGTTGGTTGCGAAAGCCAAGCCAACTATAATAAAAAGCAGAAGCAACAGGAATTTCCCTGTTGTAAATAAATTCTGAATCTTTTTTCCTTCCTGGATTCCTCTGGTATTTATCCATGTGAGAATGGCTAACGACCCAATAGCAACCAGTTGAACGGGTCCAAATTTAAAAAATCCAACTTTTACCCAAATGATATTTTCAGATACCGTAGGCATGAGTACACCCATAAATTTTGCAAAAGCCATAGCAACCGCAGCAATTGTACCTGTTTGGATGACCAGAAAAAGTGTCCATCCATATAAAAAACCAGTTAGCGGATTATAGGCTTCCTTCAGATATACATACTGTCCGCCGGCTTTGGGAAACATACCGGCAAGTTCGCCGTAACTTAGCGCTGCAAAAATTGTCATGAACCCGGTTATAATCCATACTACCATCAGCCATCCAGGAGACCCAACCATTCTGGCAATATCGGCGCTCACTATAAATATGCCCGACCCTATCATTGAACCAATTACGATGGCTGTTGAATCAAATAAATTCAAACTTTTCCGAAATTCATGTTTTTCTTTCATTAGGATGAGATTTGCATGTTTGTTTTTGAAAATCGAGACCAAATTAAAGGAAAAATCCATGAAAAGTGAGTAATAGTAAAAAAACGCTGCCGTTTTATTTTGATAAAGAGTATTTGCTATTATCGTTTGCTATGGTGATACCGTAACATCAAATTTATTTTTATATATTTACAAAATAATCAAGAAAATAATAAGTGTTTTATTTGCTGTGTTTTGTATTATTAAAAAATTACAAATTGGATATAAAATCTTACCATGAAGAAAAAAGCGACGATAGTAATTCTGGCGATTCTACTTTTATTTGTACGTTTTGACCTTTTTTCCCAGGTTGGCATTAACAGGGATAACAGTAAACCGGATTCATCTGCTATGCTTGAGGTGAAGTCGAGTAATAGTGGCGTTTTGATTCCGAGGGTTGCTCTTATTTCGTCAGATAGCCCGCAGCCAATGAATACTCCGGTTGCAACCGGGCTTTTGGTATATAATACTAATTCATCAGGATCTTCCCCAAACCAGGTGATTCCAGGATTTTATTACTGGAATGGCGCTACATGGATTTCATGGTCAACCCCCACAGGAGCCGTTTCTGGAGACATGCTATACTGGAATGGAGCCTCATGGGTTATTTTGCCGCCTGGATTGCACGCACAGCAGTTGATTTTTTGCAATGGTTCTCCGGTATGGGGAGGATGCGTTCCATTGTTAGACCCGACGCCAATTGACAGTATTACCAGCATTGGCGCCATAAGTGGCGGCGCTATTTTAAATGATGGAGGTTCTGCTGTGGTTTCACGAGGAGTATGCTGGAGTACTTCGCCATTACCAACTATTATTGATAATAAAACTATTGATGGCGAAGGAATTGGCAAATTCACCAGCATTATTTCCGGTCTTCATGGCGATAGCACATACTATGTCAGATCCTACGCAATCAACAGTAAAGGAATCGCTTATGGAAATGACACCTCTTTTACCACGCCTATCAATTCATTTGCTCCTAGGACTATCGCGAGGGAAATCCGGTCGTGTCCTTCTTCTCTTATAACAATTCCTGTGATTACCAAAGGATTTCTGGGTATCGGGGGGTTCACCTTAACGTTGGAGTATGATTCGGCGAAGCTTCACTTTTACGAGATTGAAAACACTTCCAGATTCCCTGGTTTTTCTTTTAAAAACGCCATACCCGGGAAACTTATCGTGAATGGATTTTCTGCCGACAGCGGAGTCGCACTGCAGGATAGCTCAATTTTATTTTCCCTTGTATTTCTGTATGATGGCGACACTGTTCCAATCCAGTGGTTACCGGGAAAGGAATCTTGCATATATTATGGTTATCCGTCATATAATCCACTGATCCAGGAACCAATGCCTTCCTATTATTTCAATGGCATCGTTCAGGAAATTCCTCAGAAACCGGTAAGCGTTTCAATTGCGGCGTCAGCAGATTCTGTTTGTGCAGGCATTTCAATCACCTATACTGCAACTGCAACAAATGGAGGCGTATCGCCTGCCTATCAATGGAACGTAAATAGAATCAATATCACGGGAGCCACTAATTCAACATATTCTTATAGTCCGGAACATGCCGATATAGTAAAATGCAAACTTACTTCCAACGTGGTTTGCCCAACCGGAAATCCGGCCACATCAAACACTGTAAACATGACCGTGAACCCAATTCTTCCGGTTAGTGTTTCGATAGCTGTTTCCGCCAATCCGGTTTGTGTTGGCACACAGGTAACTTTCATCGCTACGCCAACTAACGGAGGGACGACTCCTGTTTTCCAATGGAAAGTAAATGGTACAATTGTCAGTGGCGCAACCAATAATCACTATTCATATACCGCAGTCAACAATGATGCAATAACTTGTGTGCTGATTTCCAATACGATATGTTCCATTGGAAATCCATCTACTTCCAACACTGTTACGATGATAGTTAATCCCATTCTTCCGGTAAGCGTTTCGGCTGCTGTATCAGCAAATCCTGTTTGTGCCGGCACAAAGGCTTCATTCACCGCAACCCCTGCCAACGGAGGTTCTGCGCCTGCATACCAATGGCAGGCAAATGGTGCAAACATTACGGGAGCAACCAATACAATCTTTTCATATACACCTACACACAATGATACTATAAAGTGCTTAATGACATCAAATGGAGCTTGTACGACGGGTAATCCAGCTACATCAAACGCAATTAACATGACAGTAAACCCATTGCTTCCTGTGAGTGTTTCGGTTGTGCCATCGGCCAATCCCGTTTGCAGTACAACTTTGGTAACTTATACGGCCTTGCCCACCCACGGAGGTTCAATGCCTTCATTTCAATGGAATAACAAGGGCATAAATATTAATGGAGCGACGAATGCCACATATTCATTTACTCCAATCAACAATGATGCTGTAACGTGCATTCTTACTTCAAATGCAGCCTGTCCAACAGGAAATCCTGCAACTTCCAATATTGTAAGCATGAACGTTATTCCATTACTTCCGGTGAGTATTTCTATTGTTGCATCAGCCACAGTGGTTTGTGCCGGAACTCAGGCAACATTTACCGCTACACCCACAAACGGAGGGTCGTCGCCTGGATATCAATGGAGGATAAATGGAGCAAATATTAATGGAGCAACTAATACAACCTATTCATACATCCCTGTTAACAATAATGCAATTACCTGCTTGCTAACGTCGAACGCGGTTTGTCCAAATGTAAATCCTGCAATTTCCAATATCGTAACCATGACTGTAAACCAATTGCGTCCGGTGAGTATTTCGATAGCTGCTTCAGCCAATCCGGTTTGTGTTAACACATCGGTTACTTTTAACAGTACGCTTACTAACGGAGGTTTAGCGCCTGCATACCATTGGAAGGTTAATGGCACAAATGTTAATGGGGCAACAAATGCTACATTTTCTTTTGCCCCCGCGAATAATCAAGTTGTGACATGTCTTGTTACTTCAAATGCAATTTGTCCGATTGGAAACCCGGCAACCTCAAATCCTTTAACAATGACCGTAAATCCCATGCTTCCTGTGAGCATTTCTATTTCAGCGTCATCCAATCCGATATGCTCAGGCGTTTTAGTCACCGATTCAGCAATGCCAACAAATGGAGGCAGTCATCCTGTTTATCAATGGATATTAAATAATGCCAATGTTACTGGAGCTACAAATTCAACCTATTCATATAATCCAGCTAATAATGACGTCATTAAATGCTTATTATATTCTAACGTAAACTGTCCAACAGGAAATCCGGCAACCTCAAATATTATAACCCAGGTAGTAAATCAATTGACTCCAGTTAGCGCAACCATTTCGGCATCGGCATACTCGGTGATGCCAGGAGATTCAGTAACCTACACCGTAACGCCTTTTAATGGAGGCGCCACTCCTGTTTATCAATGGAAGGTGAATAATAATACTGTCGGAACAAATAGTAATACTTATAAATTTTCACCATCCAATAACGACAATATTACTTGTAAACTAACATCAAGCCTTACGGTTTGTTTGTCAAATAATCCCGCTACTTCTAATGTGGTGAATATGATTGTATATTCTAATGGAACGGCATGCGCAGGAACACCGACTGTTGTTTATGATGGAATGACCTATAACACAGTTCAGATTGGCGCTCAATGCTGGCTGAGAGAAAATATGAATATCGGCGTCAGGATAAATAGTGGCGCCAATCAATCAAATAATAATATAATCGAAAAGTATTGCTATAACAATGATCCCAATAACTGTAATGTTTACGGTGGTTTGTACCAATGGGCTGAAATGGTTCAATATCTGAATGGCGTTACAAATACTACACATTGGAATCCATTACCCACCGGAAATGTTCAGGGAATATGTCCTTCGGGTTGGCATATACCAACGAACACAGAAGCTTCTACCCTCATCACTTATCTCGGTGGTTCAAACGTTGCAGGAGGTAAAATTAAAGAGGTGGGCACTACTCATTGGGGACCTTATAATAGCGGCGCTTCTAATACATCTGGTTATACAGCAATACCAGGTGGCTCTTCGTATAATGGTTTATTTGGAGATATTAACGCTTATTGTACTATATGGACGACCACAAAGGGCACTCTGCCAAACGCTGCGCGTTATTTTTGTGCAGCCTTCAATTTTCAAAATTCGGGTAGCGGAGAAAGTTACAAAATAATCGGATACGCTGTAAGGTGCGTAAAAGATTGATCTACCGAAAGCCGTCCTGTAGTCTGTTTAATGCATTATCATTCAATAAAAAGCCTCTTATTTCTGAAAAACGCCTTGAATTGTTAGCGTAACACCAGGTAAAACTGTCATTGTAGCTCCGTCTTCAATCAGAATTGCGCCACACGACATACCACTTGTTCTCACAACTGGCATCCTTAAGGCAGAAACTGGAATTTTCACGCTTTCATTAACCGGTACTTCAGCAGGATTCCAGTTTCCACTTATGTTCCAATCGTCGCTAATGGCTCCTGTCCATGTTTTTGTGTAAAATAAACCCTGGCTGATACCAGCTTGTTTGAGAAGTACTTCATTGCCAGGATCAAAAATTAGATTGGATGGTTGCTTCCTGAAAGTCCACTGAAATTCTTCATAATTTTTTGTATTAAACACCCTGATCAGGGTATCGGTGTTATTCTGGAACTGGATTTTAATGATAAACGGCATTTTGAAGAATGGGGCGTTGGTTTGGGTCTGTTTTATAAGAAAACGAACATCCCAGTTGTTATTTCCAATATTTTCAAAATAATACTGATTTGCATATACAGGATGGTTAGGGGAATAAATCCACTGAGAAAAGTACCAGGTATAATCCTGTCCGGTGATGAGATTCACCTTTTCTTTGAAATCGCTGATGGTTGCCGCATTGAACCTAAGGGTAGAGTCGGCAGTATAAGACCGAATTGATGCAAAGAAGAGCGAATCGCCCAAGGTGTACCTTAGCATGTGTAACACGCAGGATCCTTTTGCGTAAGTAATTGCATAATTAAACAAAGTATTGGTTGAGGGTGTGTTTATTGCCCAGGATGGAACAGAAATTGCCCATCCGGGGTTTCCGCTGAAGTAGTTTGCCGCATCGTTGTTCATGGAATTTTTATAAGCATTGTACCCGCCACTCTTCTCCCACCAGAAATTTTCAACCCAGGTTGCGAATCCCTCGTTCAACCAGATATCCGCCCAGGTTGCACATGTGATCATGTCGCCAAACCATTGATGGGCAAATTCATGGGCAATAAGTGATTCGCCCCAACAGTTGGGACAAAGACTTGTGAGAGTCTGATTTTCCATCCCGCCCCAGGCAAACTGACTGTTCATCGTCGCAAAACCATTTTTCTCGAACGGATGTTCACAAAAATGCTGCGAATACCAGTCTGCCATCGGATTGATCACTGTTTTCACATTCCCCAGGTTCTCGCCTGGATTGGAATAAAACCTGATGGGAACACTGTCGCCGGGGTTTGATAACTTATGCCAGTAAACGATATTTAGATTATAATTAATTTTTGACGTCAGAACAACAAGGTAAGTCGCAATGTTATGGGCGCTTGCCCAATGGTAGGTTAGGGTATCTGCGGAAAAAGTCGAATCCATGAGTTTTCCATTTGAGGCAAACTTTACAGTTGATGGTACTTTTGCCGTCAGGTCGAGAACTGCTTTGTCGGAAGGTTTATCCCAGCATGGAAACCAATTCCGTGCGCCTTCGGGTTCGCAGTCGGTAAATACCATGCCTCCCGATGCGTAAAAGGCGCCATCCGACACATTTTTATGATGATACAAAATCTTTACTTCAGCTATTTCACCTGGAAAATAGGCGCGGTTGAGATTTATTGTCAGGATGTTTCCGATATGCGTGAATGAAACGCCTGCCATCCTCACAGAATCTATTGTCAGAGAGGTGTTGACCGCATTGAGTTTGATAGAGGTCAATGCAGAATCAATTCTGAATCTGACAACATTCGAAGCGCTGAAATTTTTCGGGTAGGGGGAAAAATAACACTGATAAAGATTCAGGTTGAGGGTGTATTTAATCACATCGAAAGTGTGAGGTACGCCATTCATCGAGTTATCTGCCAATTGAGGAGCTGATTGATTAGAAATCTTTTTCATCTGACAATATTGAGAACCTTTCTTTTCCAGGTTAACCTGAGCGTTCAGATTAAATGCCAGAAAAAATGTCAGAAAAAGATTTGGCATAAGTTTTTTCATGATAAACCGGATTACAGTAAGGAGACCACAAATTTAGTCATTCGGTTAAAAAAACTTCCGGTTTACCAAAAATGTTCTTACTTTTGCACGCTTGAAACGTTCATAGGTTATTATTGCCCGGATGGCGGAATTGGTAGACGCGCTAGTTTCAGGGACTAGTATCCGTACGGATGTGCAGGTTCGAGTCCTGTTCCGGGCACAAAATAATCTCAAAACCCACTTTTATCGTGGGTTTTGTTTTTTATAGTATTCTTAAAAGTAAATAAAAAATTTCCAATCAGAAATGACAGAATTAAAAGCCGGCGATATCGCCCCCGATTTTCAATCAGTGGACCAACATGGCGCCCCAATTTCACTTTCTAGTTTCAGGGGAAGTAAAGTGATACTCTATTTTTATCCAAAAGATAATACTCAGGGTTGTACTGCAGAAGCTTGTAATCTTAGAGATAACTATCAGATTCTCATTGATAAAGGCTTCAAAATTATTGGCGTTAGCGCGGATGATGAAAAGTCGCATAAAAATTTTTCTGAAAAATACGTATTACCTTTTACCCTTATTCCTGATAAACCAATAAAAATCATCCGGGATTATGGAGTTTGGGGAAAAAAGAAACTTTATGGCAAAGAATACGAGGGAATCAACCGGGTAACCTTCATCATTGATGAAAACGGTAAAATTGCCCATATTTTTACCAAAGTTGACACCAAAAACCACACCGCCCAGATACTGGAGCAGATGAAGTAAAGACGCGCAGTGGCGCGTCTCCACCGCAGTAAAGACGCACTGCGGTGAGTTTCAACCCAGCGTCTCTACAAAAAAGGAGGAACCAAAAAATGACAAACGAAGTAAACAAGGAAAAGGTGAAAGCGCTTCAGCTTACACTCGATAAGCTGGAAAAGACTTTTGGAAAAGGAACGATTATGCGCCTTGGCGATAATGCAATAGAAGCGGTTGAGGTAATTTCAACCGGTTCAATCGGACTGGATGCTGCGCTGGGCATCGGCGGGCTGCCTAAAGGCAGAGTAACTGAAATCTATGGACCTGAATCATCTGGAAAAACCACGCTGGCGCTCCATGCCATTGCTGAATCACAAAAAACCGGAGGAATCGCTGCATTTATTGACGCAGAACATGCATTCGACCGCTTTTATGCACATAAACTTGGCGTTGATGTAGAAAATCTGCTTGTTTCTCAGCCCGACAGCGGCGAGCAGGCGCTTGAAATCACCGAGAATCTTATTCGTTCTGGAGCGATAGATATAATCGTAATTGATTCTGTTGCAGCTCTTACCCCAAAAAGTGAAATCGAAGGGGAAATGGGCGACTCAAAAATGGGATTACAAGCCCGGTTGATGTCACAGGCGCTTAGGAAACTTACAGCTACTATCAGTAAAACAGCAACCTGCTGCATTTTTATTAACCAGTTGCGTGAAAAAATTGGAGTGATGTTTGGCAATCCCGAAACAACAACAGGCGGGAATGCACTCAAATTCTACGCATCAGTGCGACTTGATATCCGCAAGCAAACCCAGATTAAAGAAGGCGAGGAGATCGTCGGGAACCATGTGAAGGTGAAGGTAGTCAAGAACAAAGTAGCCCCGCCTTTCCGAAAAGCCGAATTTGATATCATTTTTGGCGAAGGAATATCAAGAGCTTTCGAAATTATTGACCTTGCAACTGAACTAAACGTGATTAAAAAGAGCGGTTCCTGGTTCAGCTATGGCGATACCAAACTTGGGCAGGGCAGGGATGCTGTTAAGAAAATCTTACAGGATAACCTGGAACTGGCTGACGAACTAGAGATGAAAATCAGGGAATCGTTGAATAGTAAGAAAATTTAGGAATGAAGAATCTCTTTGGATGTCTGTTCGTATGCATTTTAGCCATTACAGCTTGTCGTTCAGGGAATGATGGAGCATACGAAACCGGCGTTACCGATACCACCCTGATTAAACTTACAGTCCTTAATCAGGAAATTGAGGATGACGCCACCAACGCTGACCTATATAACCAGCGTGCAGTTTATTTTATTTCAACCCGTGACTTTGATAAAGCTTTGAAGGATATTCGTCAGGCAATTTCAATCGCCCCGGATAAATCGGGATTGTACGTTACATTGTCTGACGTCTATCTGCTCACCGGAAAACCGGATAACTGCAAGGATGCGCTTAACAAAGCCATTGAAATTAATTCAAAGGATGCCGAGGCGTTGCTGAAACTTGCCAAGATTTACCTGATCATAAAAGATTATCCAAACTGCTTTTCCTCCGTTAATAAACTCTTAACAATTGATCAGGGGAACGCAGGCGGCTATTATACCCGCGCCATTGCCCTGCTTGAAAAAGAGGATACCATTCGCGCTGTAAAAGACCTTCAGAAGGCAGTTGATAATAACCAGAATTTTTATGACGCTTATATTCAGCTTGGTGAACTTTATGCAATAAAAAAAGATCCTTTGGCTGAAATGTACTTGAAAAATGCTCTGAACCTGAAACCCCAAAGCCGCGAAGCCATGTATATGCTTGGCATGTATTACCAGGAATCGGGTATGTACGACAAGGCGATTGCTACATACGAAAATCTTTCAAAAGCAGATACCTCTTTTCGCGAAGCTCCATATAACATCGGTTATATATATATGGTGTATCTAAAGGAATTCAAGAAGGCGATACCATTTTTTACCGAATCACTAAGGAAGGATCCGGAATATTATAAGGCTTACTTCAATCGAGGATACGCATACGAACTTGCTGGAGATTATCAGAAAGCATACAATGATTATCAGAAGACACTCAAACTACAGGTGAATTATGATAAAGCTGTAGAGGGGCTGAACCGGCTCGATAAACTGAAACTCAGGTAAATTCCTTTTTGATTTTCATTAGCTCTGCAAGCAGCAATGCACTGCTCAGTTCAAGATTTCCTAGGGCTTTCTCAATTTCGGCTTCAATTTCCATCTTGGCAATTTTATCAAAGTTTATCCATTGTTCTTTTGCAATCTTAGCAATATTATCTAACCTTGTCGATTGTTCGACAGTGACTGGATCCCAAAAGTTCGCAATAACGCCCTTGATGCTATGTGAATTAAATTGAAAACCTGTAAAATCATTGTCTGCTAAATTTTTTTTCATTTTTCTGAACCGTTCATCATGTTCAGAAATGAACATATCTATGATTTCAACAATGATCTCTTTATCGAAATACTGAAAAACATCATTGAATTGCTTCCGATCAATCATGGCATAACATTTTTTACAAAGATAAAAAAGTATTTAACTGGTTTACTGTTAAAAAATAATTTCTGAATCTCCTTCCGGGTATAAGATTGCATGAACTGCGGCATGAGCATTTATCAGGCGCATACCATAACGGGTTTCAAAAAGCCTCTTACATTCCTTTACTGCATTTTCCTTAAATGTTCTCACCGGATTCTGATACAACATTAAAAAGTCTTTCAAATCCTGGTATGTGTCGGTAAAACATTCAGCCAGACTGCCTTTCACCGGATCGTTGTGACTTTTTTCATTAAGATCAATATAGTAAAACTCGTCAGCCGAACCGAAAGCCGTATGAAGAATATTAAACATTGTTTCCCACTGTTCTTCGGTTACATAATGCTCAACAGCATCTTCATCACTTACTTCGGTACCGGGTAACAACGCGCTCTTCAAATAGATAAGCGGTATGATCTTTTGCACGAAACTTAGTAATTCATCCAAGGTGTACATGTCAGCTTTTTCAAGAAAAAGGCAATATTCGTTAGCAACCGTGATCATTTCAAGCACCTTTCTCGAGTAAAGAAGATCTGTTTCAATGGGTGAAATTAGTTCATTCATGAGGAGGATTTGAATGTCATTTTTTGATTAATACTGAACTGTACCTATGATGGTTATTTCTGGCAAAGGTACTTTCTTTTTACTTTTCATAACGCATAAGAATACGAATCAGTTTCGAAACCTTACTTTTGCAGCAAAAAAATGATGAATCTTACCGACCGGATAAAATCATTTGTGTATTTGGGGAAACTCCTAACCAGATTTCCTGAAGATGAC
>JBAXRP010000118.1:0-12896 GCA_037131145.1 Bacteroidota bacterium | reverse complement strand
GGTTCCAGGTTCCTGCAAATTGAAAAGCGGAAACTGAGTATTCACAAATTTAAATCCCTGATTATGAAAAAAACAATTACGATTTTAGCATTATGTGCAATTTTGTATTCCTTTCCGGGGCGGAATGGGATCTTTGCTCAGGAGCCATTGCAATTCATTGGAAATCAAAACAACCCGGTTTTAACCCATGGCGACCCGGGTTCGTATGACGGTGAATTTCTTGTATTGCCATATCCTCTATGGGATAACGGAACCTTTTACCTTTTTTATTTGGGAAATGCGGGGGTTTGTTTTGCAACATCTGCCGACGGATATAGCTTTACAAAGTTTGCCGGGAATCCTGTGTTGACGCCATCAGGCAATGGTTTCGATTCCCTGGGAGCGGGACCGGCTGTCGTATTAAAGGTCGGCGCCGAATGGGTGATGTATTACAATGCCCGACAATATCCGGGTTGGGGCCCGGGAGAATCCGTTGGAAGGGCGACCGCAAATAGTCTGACCGGCGCCTGGGTGCGATCTGCTGATCCGGTGCTTACTTTAGGCAGCCCGGGCGAATGGGATTCGGGACTGATCTGTCCGAATAATGTATTTCCCCTCGATACAGGTGGTTTCATTATGTTTTATTACGCTTCATTTGATTTTAGCGGCGCCTGGCTTATGGGAATGGCAACCTCCCCGGATGGAATTACCTGGACAAAATACAACGATCCTTCCACTACCCAGCCGCCCTTTGCCGATAGCGACCCCATTATGCCTCCGGGCGGAGCCGGAGCGTTTGATGAATATGGTGTTGTGGGAGCCAGTGTTTTGAAAAAAGAGGGCTATTTTGAAATGTACTATTCCGGTGTAAGTTCAACATGTGGTGTAATCGGATATGCTTCAAGCGTTGATGGCATTATATGGGAAAAATGGCCTGAAAACCCAATCTATGTTATCGCGAATGATCCTTATGCAGTCGCAATAAATGCAAATCTTTTCGAACAGCCCGGCATTTTTGTGCTTAACTCCACCGCATTTATGTATTATGATTATGGAGTTGTTGAAAATTCGATCGGGATGGCAACCGCAGATGTTTCTCCAGGGATAAACGACAGAGTAATTTCGAATAATGAATTACGAATTACGAATTTTCCGAATCCGGTGAGTCAATCAACAACTTTTTCCTATGAACTTAGAGAGCCGGTTCAGGTAAAACTTGAAATATTTGACAGTTTCGGGCGGTTGGTAGAGGAACTGGTGAACGGTTTCCGGAAAAAAGGAGAGCAGAAAGTCACCTGGAATGTTGAAGCCTATCCGGCAGGGATATATTATTGCAGGCTACAGGCAGGGGGAAAGACATGTAGCGGAAAGATGATCAAACGGTAAAACGGCCGACCAAATCCGAAATCCCATGAGACACCTCATACTGCTATCTGTCACAGTCCTCTGCCTTACGGTAACCACTCTCGGACAGAACCCCGTAATCCAGTCCGTCATCGGGCAGGTTCATGCCGATAGCATCGTTGCCACCCTCGAGCGCCTTCAGTCCTTTGGAACACGTTATGCCTTGGATGACAACCGGAAAGAGATCGCAACATGGATGATGGCAAAATTTTCTTCTTATGGCTATACCGATGTGAAACTGGATTCTTTTCAGGTTTTTTTCAACGATTCAACATACTGGCAGTATAACGTTGTTTGCACTTTGACCGGAAAAACTTCCCCCGGCGAAGTTTGCATCATCGGCGGGCATTATGATTCCTATTGCAATACGAATGCTGATTCTTTGGCTCCGGGCGTTGACGATAACGGCTCGGCAGTGGCCGCAACCCTCGAAGCAGCCCGCGTGATGAAGCTGATGGACTATCAGCCGGAGTCAACGATCCGGTTCATCCTCTTTGCAGGCGAAGAGCTGGGATTTTGGGGATCAAACAACCTGGTGTCAAAATCTATTGAAGCCGGGGAAGACATCAGGTTGGTGATGAACCTCGATATGATCGCGTTCAATCCCGACAGCCTGCCGGAAGTCTATCTTTTCAGTTATAAAGGCGCTGAAAGCGCTTTTCTCCTCGCCTCGGATGTCTTCCCGCTTTATACAAACCTCTCGGTCGTGACCGGACCCGCTGACTTCGAAAGCAGATCGGACTCCTATATTTTCTGGCAGAAAGGATTCCAGGCAACCTGGGCATTTGAATATGACTTTAACGACTACTACCATACTGTTGACGATGTTGTTTCCAACTGCAACATCAGTTATTGTGCGGAGATTGCCAAAGGAGCCATTGCAACCATCATGGAAATGCAATTCCTCCCCTTCCCACAAGGGCTTGTGGCACACTCCTCCAAGGATAACATTACGCTCAACTGGAAACCCACTGGAAATCCGAACCTGAAAGGATATAAAATTTACCGGTCGGAGAATGACAGCAGCGGCTTTGTTCCGCTTAACACTGCGCCGATCGCCGATACTTTCTTTGTAGATCCATCCGTTGAAACAAAAAAAGATTATTATTATTTCGTAACGATGATCGGTCATTCGCTGCAGGAAAGCGTTGCCTCCAATACGGTAACTGGGGTACGGTTCGGGTTTACAGATACCCTGCTTGTTGTCGCTTGTCTGAAGGAACAACAAACCACCCCCGACAGCATCCGGCAATTCTATGCTTCCGTTCTTGACAGCATTCCCTTCCGCTGGTTCGACATGAACAGGGATCATCCGCTTACACTGGGAACCTTGTCACAACACAGGAATACGCTTTGGATCATCAATTCGCTGGATTATGACAAGATTCCCGACCAGTTGACCGGCGATTTGGAATCCTTTTTTGCAAATCACGGAAACATGATGTTCGCGGGGTTCTCGTTTACCCGTTTCATGCTGGGAAGTATTGGTTTCCCTTTGAAAATACCGGAAAATTCAATCCTCAGCCATTATTTCAGGGTAGATTCGTCAGATAAAAAGATCAGCAGCTACATGTACCGGGCTTACCCCGACGAAGAGCGATATGATACCCTGCGGGTGGATCCCGGCAAAAGCATGAAAACCGGCTATCCCGGCGAATTGTACAACATTGAAGTGTTCGCCCCTGCATCCGGCGGAAAACCAATTTATCGTTTCGATTCAAAGTACGATCCTGCAACGCCAAAAGGATCGCAGCAGGATAAAATCGTTGGATTGGAATACATGGGCGATGATTTTAAGACCATCCTATTAAGTTTCCCGCTTTACTATATTGATACTTCCGATGCACGCAGCCTGATGAAGATTGTGATCAGGGACAAATTCGGAAACCCGCTGGCTGTTCCAGAATCAAAGGATCTCAGAAATCTCGCCGTACAGGTTTTTCCCAATCCTTTTTCCGATGAAACCACAATCTCATTTTCAGTTCAAGAAACCGGGAACATTCAAATCCGGGTTTGCAATTTGTTTGGGGAAGAGGTCGGTCAGGTGATAAACCAAAGCGTAGAAACAGGGAAACCCACAGTTCATTTTTCCACAAGGGATATCCCATCAGGAATATATTTTTGTAGTATTCGGGCAGGCAATATGGTTGGAGGGGTCAAAATGGTGGTAGTGAAGTGAGTTCCCGGTTTAGAGATTTACACCTTGAACCGATTCCGAAAAATCTAAAAAAAACAATTTCCGTAGTAAACTCATCATTATAAATTAAAACCTCATCATTATGAAAAATTTTACTTTACTTTCAGCATTTCTTTTTTGCATCTTACTGCAATCCCAGGGACAGTGGTCTTACACTGAATTATCAGCGCCCAGGAAAGACATGGGTTCGGCGTCGCTTAACTCCAAAGCCTATTTTGCCGGCGGGAATAACGGGTTGAATTCCGTGAACACAGTCGAAGTTTATGACGTTTCAACGGAAACATGGGAAACCATCGGCAATTTATCTGTTGCGAGGGAAGTGATTACGGGGGTGACTTGCGGCAATAAAATTTATTTTGCCGGTGGAATGGACTGGACGGCATCCTATTCAACCGTTGACATTTATAATGCCGCAACTCAGCAATGGACAGTCGCACAACTTTCCACCCACCGGTTTTCAATGGCTTCAGTAAGCCATGGCAGCAAAGTTCTGTTTGCCGGCGGTTTGCAATTATTCGGCGCCTACAAAAACATCGTTGACATTTATGATACCCTAACCGGCATTTGGACAACCGCCAACCTTGTACTGGCAAGGGAAGGCATAGCGGCAACAGTTGTTGGCGACCTGGCAATTTTTGCAGGAGGATTTAATTATGGCGGCGCCACCGACCTGGTTGATATTTACAACTTCACCACCGATACATGGACTACAGCTAACCTTTCGGAGGCAAGAAGTCATGCAAGCGCCACAACCGTGGGAACAAAAGCAATCATTGCAGGCGGTATAACAAGTATCAATAATCCTACCGATCGTGTGGATGTTTACGACGCTTCAACAGGAATATGGACAACGGCAAGCCTTTCCGCACCGAGGGCTTCACAGGGAAACGCGGCAACGGTAAATGGCAAAGCATGGTTTGCGGGTGGCGGTGTTTTCATGGGCCAAGGGTACGTCTCACCTTCGGATGTTGTTGATATTTACGATGCCGACAGCAATATATGGTCGACAGATCACCTTCTGGAACCTATTATGAGCCATTCTGTTTTAGGGATTGGGAACCGCCTCATTGTGGCAGGCGGTAAGAATAGTGATGGAATTATTGTTTCCCTCGTCGAAATATTCTACGACCCGGCAGTTGGCATCAATTCAAAAACAAAGGAGGAAACATTTTTTACAGTTTATCCAAACCCCGGCAATGGCAAATTTTACCTGGAAATGTCCAAAGAAAACCCTCAAACTATATTTACAGCCACCATCCGCAACTTACAGGGGCAGGTTGTTTTCGCCCAATTGCTGGAGCCTGGCTTTCGGGAGATAAATGTCACCTTGCCTTCTGGCGTTTACATGCTTAACCTGAATTCCGGCATAAGATCACAGAATAAGCTGATAACGATCCGGAAACAATAAAAACGATCTTTCGAAAACCATTTTGCGTTTTTCCTGTTATACATTTGAATAAATGTTACGAACTATCATTATCGACGCAGAAACCCACATCCGGGAAACCCTCGCCAAACTACTGGCCAGGCATCGCCCGTGGGTTGTTGTGGTAGGAAAAGCCTCCGGAGTGAAAGAGGGCGTCAATGCTATACTATCGCTAAAACCCGATCTGGTTTTTCTTGATATTGACCTGAAAGACGGAACGGGAATTGACCTGCTCGATTCCCTGAATGTCATCGGTTTCAAAATAATATTTATTGCTGCCCGCGATAAAAATACGATTCAGGCATTTAAGTTAAGCAGTGTTGAATATCTTTTAAAACCCATCAACGCTGATGAACTCAAAGTTGCATTAAGGCAATTGGAGGAAATTGATCAGGAAGGGCTGGCGCTGAAACTGAAGGCGCTTGAGGCAAATTTGTACGAAAATTTGACTTTATGAAATTCTTTACTGCTTTTTAACACTCCTGTTTTCATCCGTTTTGTCTGCACGTCAAGATTGGAACACATCTTCCTTAACGGATTATTGACTCCAAGAGCTAAAAAGACCCGGCGAAAACCAGATGGAAGAAGCTGACACAGGAGACCTCCAATTGCAATTGATTGCACTTCCCGCCAATATCAGAACGATGTTTTGTTCAAGTAAAAAATTTACGTTCATTATACTATTTCAAAGAGTTTATCAAACGATTGATTGATTTGGGGAAGTAATGACGTATCATGTTTGGCTATGTACGCCTTAGTTAATTCTGTAATTGAGTTATGCAATAAAACATCATTTGTATTGCTCCAATCTATCAACCTAAACGGAATACCGGATATCGGTTTTTCGGAAAACTCCACAATATGCCCTTTTACAATTCCATTATATTTGAGCCAATCAAAAATTATTGGATTATTGAGATAGGCTAAAATATACTCTATACTTTCTTTGGCGGAAGATTTTCTGAAAATAGCTGTAACATCCTGAGTTGGAAATACACCTTCATCTACTAATGCAAAACGAAAATAATCTTTGTTAGAAATACGTTCTTTGCAGGGTACAAAAATGCGTTTTTCTGTTTTGTGAAAAAGATTGAAATTTCTCAAAAAAACCCATTCCCAATAATTAATTTTTCTGTTGTATTGGTATCTGTTACCTAAATCTGATTTGTATTTTTGAAAATGGCAGTAAAAATTGGGATATGCTTTTAAAAACTCATTTTCATCTAATCCTTCATTAATAAATATATATTTCGTAATACTTTCAGCAAAGAAAGGTTTTAGATCTTTTGCTTTAACAACATTTATTGTTGCCTTTTTTTCACGTTCATTTAATATGTGACCATTTACTTGAAAAGCCTTATCTAATCCACTCACTAATCCATTTCCAATATCGCATACTTCACCTACTGTGTGGAATTGCTTTTTTTCTTCTTTAAATAGATTTAAACCTGAATTTTTATTTTTCTTAATACAGTTGGTCTCTAAAACTCTTAATTCTTCTCTAACTTCATCAGATTGCAAAAGCCATCTTTCATTTGTTCGGAATTGAGAAACCTCTAAATATTCAGCGCCTTTAAACTCCACCTGATTTTTAAGTTTATCAAATGTTTCAACCATCAATTTTTGATTGGCGTAAAATTTTGAAACTTTTATTTGCTTACGATTTTGCTTTCCTTTTACAAATTTAAAAATGACGATAGAGACTGTTACCTTTTCAAAAATCGGCGTTTCGTTAAAATGATAAATTTCTTCAAAATAACCATTTTGAACCATATAGTTACGCAAAGAAATTGAATGAGTAGTATTCATCCAATATTCGGGACAAATAAAAATAAGTTGCCCGTTTCCGTTGAGTAATTCAATGGATTTGAGTATAAATATATAGAGATAATCACAAAGCGAATTAAAATACTTGTTCCAAATTGGATTAATTGAAAGTTCTTGTTTTAAATCTTCTTCCAGATTTTTCCAACGGATATAAGGCGGATTTCCAATAATCAGGTCAAACTTTTCTTCAATTTTTGCAGAAACAAAACTTTCATGTTTTACAAAAGAATACTCGGTTGCCAAATTTTGGTCAATTTCGTAGGCAATAAGATTATTAAACCCTTTTTGTTGTAGTAAATCTAAAAATATCCCTTGTCCACAGGAAGGTTCTAAAATTTTTGAATTTTTAGAAATGTCAGCCATTTCAATCATAAAATCAGCAACTACTTTTGGTGTAAAGTATTGCCCCAATTTATTTTTCGTCTTTTGTTTTATTGCTACTTCCATTCAAATATCACTGTCGGCAAATTTCTTTTTTTTGTTGTGCTTAACTGTCAAAATGCCACAGTTTGGTTAGCCTGTCTGTTTCTTGTGGGTTATCCTAAAATAGCTTTTAACGCCTAGCTTGAAGCCGCAGTGCGGGGTTTACTTGTTCATATCATTGCCTACCACAATCGTTTACAGGTTTGGTGAATGCATACCTACGGAAACACTCCGCATTGCTCGGCTGCAAGCCTGTTAGGCACAGGCAATTGATGTTTTTCCCCATAGTATAATCCGTAAAATACTGATTTTGTGATAACAGTTCATTTCAATTGAAAATCACTTTTTCAACAATCTGATTTTTCTTTTGAATTACCCTTATTAGATACATTCCCCTCTTACATCCTTGCAGATCAACTACTATTTTACCCGAGTTTTCATTCAAAATCTTTTTATAAACATGAATTCCATCCAATGAAAAAATGTCAAGATTGATATAGCCTTTGTCCTTGGTTTCAATTAAAAATTCGCCATTATTGGGATTGGGATAAATGACTAAATTATCATCTGATTGTTTCGAGTTAATACTTGTGATTACACCACCAGAGGAGGTTTTTAAAATTATTCCACCGTAACCTCCGATATATCCCGTATCCGTATCAGGAAAGGAAATTCCGTGTAACATATAATTTGTTTCATTTATTGGGTATTCCGTCCATGTTTCACCACCATCGACTGTCTTAAGAAAGCCCAGGTACCCAAGTAAATAACCTGTTATTGAATCTGCGAAATAAAATGCTTCTGAACCATTAGCAACAATCTGGCCATCATATTTCTTCACCCAACTATTTCCTCCATCTGTTGTTTTCAAAATTATACATGATGACCATCCCAACGTCGAATAATATGCTGAAACGAACCCGATAGTTTCACTGATGAAGGAAATGCTTTCCATGAAATATGTTGTTCCTGACTGCTTTTGAATAAACGTATTGCCTCCATCAGTGGTTTTCCAAATCTGCCCAGCTCCACCACAAAAGAAACCTGTACTCTCAGATACAAAGTACATTGAACTGGTCGGGAATGATGTAGGCAGAAAAGTCCATGAGTTGCCACTATTCGATGTTTTGATTATACCATTACCGCAATTTGCATAGCCAGTTTGGTCAGAAGGGAATTGAATAGTACCAAAATCAGCCACAATCCCTGTGTTTAATGGAATCCATGACTGACCTGAGTTAGTGGATTTCAGCAGCGTGCTGTTTTTACCGCAGATATAACCGGTTTGCGGATCAGTAAAACAGATCGAATTCAATCGGGAATTTATTCCTGATGGCATAACGACCCAAGTGTTACCGGAATTTATCGTTTTAAGGATAACGCCACTATCACCGACGCAATATCCTGTCCGCTGATTGGTAAAAGTAATATCATAGATTGTATTCGTGGTAATTTTGGATGAAATAGATTGCCAGATTAGTCCGGTATCTGCGGTTTCAATTATTTGCCCATGCGCTCCAACTAATAACCCGACACCGGAATTTTCAGGGAAATCAATGGAATTTAAATTGTCAGAAGTACCAGAAACAACAGATGACCATGTCGCACCACCATTGATTGTTCTCAATAGGGTGCCCGAATATCCCGTGGCAAAACCAATGTTATTATTTATAAATTTTGTGAATAATAATCTACTTGTTGTACCTGAAGATTGTTGCACCCATTGATTGCCACCATTAGTAGTTTTAAGGATATTCCCCTGCTCTCCTACGACATACCCGGTATCATGACTGGGAAAGCTTAAGGATAGTAGATAATATTGCTGTGTATGTACTGTATTCCAGGTGTTGCCGGCATCGGTTGTCTTGTAGATCCCCCATTTTCCGCTGCAAAAACCAGTCTGGCTATCTGTAAAAGAGATAGCATTATATGAGTCAGGCGGAATATATACAGAATTCCAGGTCAATCCGCCATTCGTTGTTTTATACATGATATACCATCCCCCAACAACACCCGTATTCACATCAGTAAAACAAATGGATGAAAGATTTTCTGGAAAAGTAGTTGGCAAAACACTCCAAGTGTCGCCACCGTCTGTGGTTTTACAAACAAATCCTCCACCTTCACGCAAGTTACCTGTTGCATAACCACAATAAGCATCTATAAAACAAATAAATCTGAAATTGAAATCAGTACCAAGCTGTTGTTTATTCCAAGTTTGCCCAGCATCAAATGTTTTCATGATCGTTCCACCATCACCGACGGCAAACCCAATGACCGGTGTCAAAAATTGAATACTATAAAGATTATTTCCTTGAGGAAGTGGATTTTGCCAATCCCATTGGGCGACAGCAGTAATTTGAATTAGAAAAAGGATAAAGAATAATATCAAAGGATGTTGTTTACTTGCTGTCATTGATTTTGGGGTATGGTTTTATATATTGCTTGTGCCTAACGTTTTAATAACCGGATAATCTCGCCAACCCATAAAACAATTGATGTAGAACCTATAATTATTGCCCAATCCTTAAAGGTTAACGGAACTGTGCGGAACACGTCGCCCCCAAATTCCACAATAAGTATTTGTCCAAAGAAAATTGCAGAGGCGACAAGAAGAAATCCAACGCTTTTTGTGATTCCTGCAAACGCTGATTTTCCCGTGGCAAATGCTTTTGCATTGAACATGTTCCAAAACTGAAGCATCACAAAGAAGGTGAAGAATTGCGATAAATTATATGGACTGACGCTTCCATTTTCATCGGTGAAATAATAGAGAATTCCAAGCAGCAATACCACAAAAGAAAAACCGACAAACAGGATGTTGAACCGCATTGCAGGGGTGATGATAAAATCCTCATTCCTGCGGGGTTTATTCTCCATCACGCGATGATTCGGCGGTAAGGAAGCCAATGCTCCTGCCGCAAAAGTGTCCATTATCAGGTTAACCCAAAGCATCTGTGTCACAGTTAATGGAAGCTCTTGTCCGAAAATTGATCCAAGCAGGACTATAATCAATGCCGCCACATTTATCGTCAATTGAAACAGAATGAAACGCTGGATGTTCTGGTAAACCGACCTTCCCCACATAACCGCTGTGGCAATGCTGTTGAAGGAATCATCAAGCAGAGTAATATCGCTGGCTTCTTTTGCAACCGAAGTTCCCGAACCCATTGACAAACCAACGTGGGCATAATTTAATGCCGGCGCATCGTTTGTTCCATCGCCAGTAACTGCAACCACTGCACCGTTTTTTTGCAGCAACTGAACCAACCGTTGCTTATCTGTTGGTCTGGCGCGGCACATAATTTTCAAATGCTGAACACGTTTTGCCGCTTCATCGTCAGGTAGAGCCTCAAACTCAACTCCGGTAATGATATTATAGTCTTTATCGCTTTCTTTCCATATTCCTATCTGTTTGCCAATTTCACGGGCGGTTCCAGGCGTGTCGCCAGTAACAATTTTCACGTCAATACCGGCATTAAGGCATTTCTTAACTGCATCAGGCACATCCGGTCGCACAGGATCGGAGATAGCCACAACTCCGAGAAATGTCAAATTTGAATTCACCAGCCGTCCATTGGCGAACCTTTCATTTGTGTCTTCGATGATTTCATAAGCAAACCCTAATGTCCGCATTGCCTGATTCTGGTATTGAATAAGCAGACCGTCAATCAGAGTTTTGGCTGCGGTGACGGATTTCAATTCGCCGGCAAATTTAACATTCTGACAATTCGCCAAAACAATTTCCGGAGCTCCTTTAACATATAGTATTTTCTTTCCAATCAACGGTGAATCAACCAAAGTTGCCATGTATTTTCGTTCTGTTGAGAAGGTAAGTTGTTCTACAATGGTTACATCTTCTCTCAGGTCAAGATAATTTATATTCTGTTGGTGAAGCCAGAGCAACAAAGCGGCTTCTGTTGGATTTCCGATAGTTTTAATATGGCTTTTATCAGAATAATCAAGGTAAGCGGTTGAATTAACCGAGATACTCTCCTTAACGATGTTACTCTCTTTGTCGTTTTGCAAACTCTTTTCATCCAGACTGAAAAAATTAGTAGCATGAACCTGCATCTGGTTTTGCGTGAGTGTTCCGGTTTTATCGGTGCAAATTACCGTGGTAGCTCCCATCGTTTCACATGCGTGCATCTTGCGCACGAGATTGTTTGCCTGTAACATTCTTCGCATACTCAAAGCAAGACTCAACGTTACGCTCATCGGTAATCCTTCGGGAACCGCAACAACTATCAGCGTAACAGCTACCATGAAATATTGCAAAATCCTGCCTGCAACTGCAATGCTAACCCATGATTCGGAACTAAGGGGATTCATTCCAAAAACAAAACCTATGGCAAATAAGACTACAAATACAACCAGACCATAAACGCCAAATTGTAACCACGACATCCACCCTTTTTTGCTTTGAAGTTTTTCCAACTCTTCATTCAACTCTTTTTTCAGCGCTTTGCTTTTCTTTCTGTCCTTCAACTCCTGAGCTTTGGTAATTTTCATCTCCAGTTTTTCCTCTTTTTCCTTCCAGTTAAACCAGGAGCTTCCCTCAATACACTTCGGGGTTTCCTTCTCTTTGCCTAATAATTCAAAAGCATCATACAAAATTGGAACCCAGACTTTAGAAAGCGCTACCAATGCCGCGAGAACCACAATGCCAACAGATCCTAACTGGATAGCTGAATATGGCTCTCCGAAGAATAGATCTTTAATGAACAGCGCAAGGAATGTCAACACCGCAAGACCAAAACCAACAACGCCGATGAATTTTGCCAATACATCCAACTGCTTATTCAGCGGGGTCTCTTCGCCGCTCATTTCCGTCGCTATTTCTGCAACTTTACCATATTCGGTTCCATCTCCAATTTCCCTGATCTCAAGAATTGCATGACCATCCATCAATTTTGTGCCCCGGAGCGCCCAGTTTGAAGGATAGGTAGCCTCTTTGTTAAACTCTTCGGGATTCGTGGTTTTTTCAATAATCGGCTCCCCGGTTAAACACGATTCATCAATCTGAAGCGAAATAGCTTCGAGCAATTCGCCGTCGGCGGGAACTTCCTCACCGGTTCCAAGTAAGACGATATCGCCTACTACAATATCTTTCTTGGGAACTTCGCATACATTCCCATTCCGTATTACTTTGATTAAGGTATCATCATTTACCTGATTAAGGATGTCAAACTTTTTATTTGCATCCAGTTCGAACCAAAAACCGACGCCGGTGGCGAGCAGTATGGCGCAAAAAATACCTACGGTTTCGGCATAATGATGGCTGACAAATGAGATGCCAAGGGAAAGGAAAGCCGCAATCAGCAGGATGCGGATAATTGGATCTTCAAATTTTTCAAGAAAAAGTTTCCAGATTGGCTCGCGTTCAGGCGGAGTGAGAATATTGGCTCCATGCTTTTTCCTGCTTTCCAGTACCTCTTTATCGGTCAAACCGGCGTAATGCTTTTTGTGTTCCATATTGTTTCAAATTAAGTAAATCGGTCGAGGCTATATGCAGTAAGGGATTGCGGGCTACTTTCCTGTCCAAATACACCGAAGTTTGAGCGGGGCAGAATGCTTGAATTACCTATGAAACTCTTATTGCATTTAGCCTTTGTTACCGCCTGGTGTTCTTTCTTCCAG
>JBAXRP010000117.1:0-12973 GCA_037131145.1 Bacteroidota bacterium | reverse complement strand
ATAACCCTGCCAGGCGCCTGTTTTGAAATTCTCGCCGCCAATTTTAAAATCTATCAGCGCAAGATCGCCGCCCGCTGAATACTGACCGGCATAAACAGTGTTCAAAGTAATCTTCCGGTTTTTGGGTATCCGAATAAATTTAGCTTCAATAACCTGACTCGCAGGCGATTCCTTTCCAACTGCAATTGCCTTGATTATAGCGGTTTTTCTAAGAATAAACGGACGCTGGTAAATGTTCGATTTAACAGTTGGCTGAGAGCCATCCAATGTATAATGGATATTAACTGACGGTAAAGCATCGGAAAGACCAACCACAGTTGAATCCATAAAGGTATGGTTGCCCTGGTAAAATGCAGGTACCGGAGTAATAGCATATTCACTGATATATGATTCGGGAAAAGATGAAAACCCTGTTCCCCACGCCTTGTTGGGTTGCGGACCCATGTTGAAAACCAGTTCTCCGCCCTTCATTATTTCATCATGAAGAATAAAAGTTTTAATATGCGGCTTTCCGTTAAGCGCCACCGACTGAATGTAGAAATTCTTTTCATTCACGTTGATTGCCCGGATCACTAAGGTTTTTCCATTTTCCAGCGAGATAGTTGTTTTCGGAAACACCGGCGATCCCAAAACGTAAATCCCGGAAGCCGGATTGACCGGATAAAATCCAAGCGCACTAAAAACATACCATGCCGACATCTGTCCGCAATCTTCGTTGCCAATAAGTCCGTCGGGAGAATTTTTATAAAAATTGTTACAGATGCGATGTACCAGTTCCTGGGTTTTCCAGGGAGTTCCTGCATAATTGTAAAGATAAGCCATGTGATGGCTGGGTTCATTTCCATGAGCATATTGACCAATCAGACCGGTTATATCGGATTGATCGCGACCGGTTGTTTTTGAATCGGCATTGAAAAGGTCGTTAAGTTTGGCGGCAAACTTGTCGCGACCGCCCATCAGCATAATCAAACCGCCTACGTCCTGCGGAACATAAAAACTATATTGCCAGGAATTTGCTTCGGTATAATTAAAGTTAACCTCCGCAGGATCAAAGGGAGTAAACCATGTTTCATTCGATTTGGCGCGCATAAAACCGGTGATCCGGTCATATACATTTTTATAATTCTGAGCTCTTGCAATAAAGGTTTTAAAATCATCCTTTTTTTCCATTGCCTTTGCCATCATAGCAATACACCAGTCGTCGTAAGCATATTCGAGGGTTTTGGATACCGATTCTCCTTCGATGTCGGCAGGAATGTAGCCCCTGGTTTTATAATATTTCAGTCCGAGATGATCTTCGTTAGCGCTGTGTTTCATTGCTTCAAGCGCTTTTGTTCCGTCATAATCCCGGATTCCCTTTAGCCAGGCGTCGGCAATTACAGGAACGGCATGATAGCCAATCATACATCCGGTTTCATTCCCCGAAAGCTCCCATACCGGCAGCATTCCGCCTTCATCATATTGCCGGAGAAAAGTTTTAATAAAATCATTGGTGCGCTTCCTGTCAATAATGGTATAAAGCGGATGTGCTGCCCGGTAAGTATCCCAGAGGGAAAAGACGGTATAATAATTGAAACCGTCGGCTTGGTGCACCTGCAAATCCCTGCCGCGGTACTGCCCGTCAACATCGCTGTAAATATTGGGCTGAAGCATTGTGTGATACAGAGCCGTGTAAAAAACAACCATCTGGTCGTGCGTACCATCCTCTGCCTTGATTTTACCCAACTCTTTGTTCCATACAAGCGCCGCATTGTTCGCAACTGAATCGAAATTCCAACCGGCAAGCTCCGCCTCCAGATTTTTCCGGGCGCCTTCAATACTTACTCCCGAAATGCCGACCTTCACCAAAAGCGGTTTATTCTGAAGATTGCCAAAGGAAAAAAGCGCTTTCAGATCTGTGCCGGCACATTCTCTAATCTCCGGCGATAATTGTCCGTTAATGGCAATTGTAGATTTTATGAACGGTTTCGAGAATTTCATCACAAAATATATCATCTGTTTCTGAGCCCATGCCTGTGAAATTCGGAATCCTTCCACTTCGTCGCCGCCAATTATTTTTAACCCCGATTCGAGAACTTTATCCCGGTGTTTCAGATCGAGAACTACACTTCCCGTATCAGCCGACAGGAAAATATATCGGTGCATTCCACAGCGAAGCGTAGCTGTAAGTTCGGCAAGAACAGGCTTATCGGCAAACTGAACTTTATAATATCCGGGCGAAGCCTGTTCATCCTTTTTATCGAAACGGGCGGCATATCCATAGTTTTTCAAATCAACTTTGCCTGTTGCCGGCATCAGCAGAATATCGCCATAATCAGAACAACCGGTTCCGCTAAGGTGGGTGTGACTGAATCCGTAGATCGCCGAATCGCTGCCGTGGTAGGCAGAACAGCCGTCCCAGCCTTCCAGGCGCGTATCGGGACTGAGTTGCACCATCCCAAAAGGAACAGAAGCCCCGGGGAAAGTATGACCATGTCCACCGGTACCAATGAAGGGATTGACGAAGTCGGTAAGAAAAACTGACGTTGCATTTTGTGCAATGGCGGTTGTTATTGTTAGCAGGCAAATGAGTAGCGGGAGGGTTTTCTTCATGTTTGCAATAATCCTTTATTCATTATGAAATTTGATCGTAATTGACGCTTCTTAGCATCCGGCAAATATAATGGTAATCGTTTTAAATGCAATCCTGATTGGCATTGCAATCCAGGTGTGGCGGTCGTCTTATTCACCCTTAATCTTCAGGAAAAGAAAGTTTTTTCCATCTTTATACGCATAATCCACACTGCTGCACCTGCCGCTGATCAGTTTTAATCCTATTTCATCATCCGGGAAATTTTCTGTTAAAGGATTTACAGCAGCTCCGCCGCTGGCGCATACCATCTCTAAATTCCCCTCTTTTTCAGAATAGGAAAGGCTAATAGTGATATTGGAAAAATCGCGTTGAAGCCCCAGAACCTCCTCTGCTATAAGCAGCGTATAACCGGTTACTCTTTTTGTCACAACATGCTTCTCGCAAAAAGCCTCCATCTCACCCTGCATTGCGTATAAATCATAATCACTACTGGCGATTTTTAGATGAAGGCTGCGAATGCGGTTAATGAATGCTTTGGTCTTTTCTTTCTGAGGGTTATCAAATATCTGCTGCGGCGTTCCCTCTTCATATATCAATCCATCATCAAGATAAAAAATCCGGCTTGATATATTACGGGCAAATTCCATCTCATGCGTAACAATGATCATCGTAATGCCTTCTCTTGAAAGACGGCGGATCACAGCAAGAACTTCACTCACCATTGTTGGATCAAGCGCCGATGTGGGCTCGTCGAAAAGCAGAATTTCAGGCTCCATTGCCATACACCGCGCAATTGCTACCCGTTGCTTTTGTCCCCCCGAAAGTTCATCTGGAAAATTATAAGCCTTTTCAGCAAGACCAACAAGTTTCAGAAGTTCAATGGCTTTTTGGTTCGCCAAAGATTTTTTCAATCCAAGCAGTTTAACCGGACCAATAGTCAGGTTTTCAAGAACCGAAAGATGTGAATACAGATTAAACGACTGAAAAACCATTCCCATTTTCCGGCGTATTTTCGGAACGTTGGTATGTTTGTCGAGAAGCGGTATGCCGTCAATAAAAATGCTGCCGCCTGTTGGAGTTTCAAGAAGATTCAGACAACGGATGAAGGTGCTTTTTCCTGTTCCTGAGGGACCGATTACGGAGATGATCTCTCCTTTACTGATATCTGCGCTGATATCCTTGAGAACGACCAACGAGCCAAAATGTTTTGAGAGATTTCTTACCTTGATCATAACCTGCCCTCCATAGTTCTTTTGCTTCGTTTTCTTTTTGGATCCACCGAAATTTCAATCAAGCCCAGAGCCCAGGTGAGCGCCCAGGCGATTAGTAAATAAAGTACAGCCACCATTATGAGCGGAAAAAAGGCGTCAAAGGTGCGACTTCGGATAATATCGCTCGCCTTGGTGAGATCCTGAATCGCAATGTACCCCACAATGGACGTCATCTTGATAAGCGAAATAAATTCCCCTTTGTAAACCGGGAGAATATGGCGCAACGCCTGCGGAATGATTATGTAAATGAAAGTTTTGGTTTTTGTAAAGCCCCCGGCGATAGCCGCTTCGCGCTGCCCGCTATCAATGCTTTCTATCGAAGTCCTGAACATCTCGGAAACATAAGCGCCAAAGTTCAACCCGAAAGCAATCACGGCAACAACCAACGGATTGATATTTATTGAGGCAAACACTACGTAATAGATTATCATCAGCAAAACAAGCGCTGGCGTTCCGCGTAACAGTGAAATGTAAAGCTTCGCCGCGTTGGAAAAAAGCTTTCTTTTCGACATTCTCAGGTAACATACCACACCGCCGACCAAAGTTCCCAGAATTGCCGCCAGTATCGAAATAAGTATAGTAACCTTCAACCCGTCAATGATGTGAAGATATCTTTTCTCATAAATGATGTTGTTATAAAAACTGTTTGAAATGGTCTTAAAAAAAGATTCGCTTTCGGTTGGCGCTTCCTGATTATCGCCGGTTGCAGGCATTCCTTTCAACGCAACCGGGCGTTCGATATTTTTTCTTTTTGCAATCACGCTTACCCCCGATTCGTAATAAGGTTCGGAAAAATCAATCTTTGTTTTCCGATCCTCCGTGATCATCATGGAGCTTGCGATCATATCAATTTTATTGGTTGAAATGGAAGCGATCAAACTTCCAAACTGAAGATCAACAGGCACAAACTCCTTTCCAATTGAGGCGGCAAAACGCTGTGCAAGCTCTATATCAAAGCCAATAAGTCTGCCATCCATGATAACGGAGGAGGGCATACCAAGATCGCTCACTATGCCAACTTTTAGAACCCCATCAGGCTTGGCGCATTTAATATCGGGCATTTCTGACAATCCTTTGTCCATCCAGCGGTCCACCATATCCTTATATGTACCGTTGGATTTGATCGAATTCAGGAACTCGTTGAACTGGTGGCGAAGTTTATCGCTCGCTTTATTGAACCCGGCGCCGATTTCGACGCTGAAAACATTTTCGGTAAGAATTCCAAATTCCCGGTTTTTACTAAGGATATCCCGCAAAGATGAATGATCAAAAAACGCAACATCCGTTTTATCTGAACTAACGGCAAAAAGGAGGTCGGATACATTTTGATACTGTAATATTTTCGCCGCGGGAAAAGTTTTTGTGGCATAAGAATCGTGAATGCTTCCCAATAATACGCCAATCCGCTTATTACTGATATCGTCAAGAGATTTTAAAAATGCAGCAGGCTTTTCGGTGGAAGGGCTTCGGTTGCCCCTTACAACTGCTGCAATACCGCTTTGGTAGTAGCTTTGGGAGAACAATACCTTCTTCGCTCTCTCTTCGGTAATGGATAAACCCGATCCGATCATATCAACCTTGCCGGCAATGAGAGCCGGAAGCATGGCTCCAAATTCCATATCAACAATTTCAAGCCGCTTCCCAAGTTTTTTTGCAATGAGAGAGGCGAACTCGATATCAAATCCGACAATTTTTCTATTACCATCAATGAATGACATGGGTTCAGTAACGGCGGCAGCGCCAAATTTTAATACGCCATTTTCATCGCTGAATGTTATTTCCGGCATTGGCGCAGGAGTTCCATTTTCGGGAAACCAGCGCTTTGTCATTTCATTGTAAGCGCCGTTTGTTTTAATTTCTGCAAGAACTTCATCTATCGCCCTTTTAAGAATGGTGTCCTGTAGCCTGACTGCAAAGCCGTACTGATCGTCAAAAAGCAGCTCGGGCAAAACCACAAGTCCCTGATTCTTCGCTGCAATATTCAGTAAAATTGGTTTATCATAAACGGCGGCGTCAGCTTTCCCATCTTTAACGGCAATGGAGCAATCGAGAACGGTGTTATAATATTCGATTTTTGCATCCGGAAATTTTTTCAGCACAAACTGGTCGGCAGCGGTTCCGGTAGGAACGGCAAAGGTTTTTCCTCCTTCAAGCATCCGGAGGTTTGTGATTTTTACATCTTTTTCGTCGCAACCGCCAAGCGAAAGGACGAAACAAAAAAGCAGTAGTTTTATGAAGCGTTTCATGTGTTAGTTGTTCCAGATTAGTTGGAGAATGAAAAAGACTCTGATTCCAACAAGCGGTTATACCAATTCAAAAGCGCAGAAATAATAGTTGTTGGCAGCGCCTATCAGTTCAAATTTCAGATAATAACTCGATGTAAAATGCTGGAAAGCTAAAAATTCATGCATCGGCACATTGAACTGATCGAAAAGAATTATGTCCCCTTTGTTAAGATAAGGCGCAAGCATAGTTAAAACATATAAGGTGGAGGTGAAAAGATCGGCGTCCATCATTATGACTTTCCTTCGATCCGGCTGAAATGTTTTTACAAAATCAGGCAAAGTCTCCTGAAAAAGTCCCTTATAGAAAGTAACCCGCTTATCATCGGTTACTGGTACATTTGCAGTCATTGCTCCGCGCTTAAACCCACCCCAGTCTTCAGGCAAACCCTCAAAAGTATCGAAACCTGCAAAAAGCGACAATGGGTTATTGTTGGCATTACGCCACCAGTAGAATGAATCGCCGCCCGAAACCCCGAATTCGAGGTAGGTTATTGGCTTATCAAGCCCTTTTTCTTTGAAAACGTATTCATACAATTTATAACGCTTGCTATAATCCCATTTCGGCGAATAAAAATCATTGAATTTGATATTTCTGTTTTTGCTGATCCATTTCGACGCCTTCGAAAGGTAGGCAAGGTTCAGAAGTATTCCTGAAATAGGATCTACCAGCACATGCAGATGAAACCGGTAAAATAACCATTTTGTCTTTCGGATCAGTGTAATTTTAAATGACATGAGAATGAGTTTTTATTTCATGCCAAAAGTAGAGAATTATCAGGTATCGTTTTGCCGAAACTGATAAAAGCGTTTACAATCACTTTAATTCCTTTTGATACATTTATATGACTATCCGTTTTAATACCTAATCTGGATAAACCAAAAAGACAAAAAACAATAAACAAAACACAAATAAATTCGAAAATTTTAAAGGTTCAAAATTCAAAAACAAGACAGATAAAGTCTATTCTTCCCGTTTGAAATTTAGTGATTTATTAAGGAATTAAAAGATTGGTTAACAAGAATTAGCTTTGCGGCTCTTTGCGGAAAAACTCAGCGTTTCTCTGCGGTTAAACCTTTTTTTCCCGCAGAGTACGCAAAGAAACCTCAAAGAGCCGCAGAGTAGATAAATAATTATTAGGCGCACAACCGGATAGTCATATTCCATTGATATCAATTAAAATCAAATTATCTTTTGAAAGTTCAAAAAAATCTGTACTTTTGCACCCTCAAAATAATTAGCCATGACAAAAAGAACTTACCAGCCCTCGAACACGAAAAGAAAAAACAAACATGGATTCCGTGAGCGCATGGCTACCGCCAACGGTCGTAAAGTATTATCGGCGAGAAGGGCTAAAGGAAGAAAGAAACTTACCGTATCAGACGAGTATTTGGATAAAGATTAATTTTCTTTTCCTGCAATACAGGATTAATCCGAATTCTAACCAATATTGAATATGAAGAAGATAACCACAGATTATCTTCTTTTTTTATTTTCCGAAGTCAACGTAATTAATACATGGATATGAAAAATTTTGAACTTAAGAGCATCCTGCCATACCTTGTCGCAGTGTTATTTTTTCTTGTCATTACGTTTGTTTATTTCAGCCCTCTGCTTGAGGGAAAAAAAATTCAACAGAGCGATATTGTCAATTATCAGGGCGTTTCAAAAGAGATAAACGATTACCGAGATAAAACCGGGCAGGAGCCTTTATGGACAAACTCCATGTTCGGAGGTATGCCTGCCTATCAGATTTCAGTTCAATATACTTCGAACCTGGTGGGATTTGCCGATAAAATTCTCAAACTTGGATTGCCGCATCCTGCAAGCCTCGTCTTTCTCTATTTTCTGGGGTTTTTTGTGCTTCTGCTGGTTATGCGGGTAAATCCCTGGCTCGCCATTGCCGGCGCCGCCGCATTCGCTTTCTCCTCCTATTTTTTTATAATTATCGAAGCCGGGCACAATTCAAAAGCCCATGCCATTGGTTATATGCCATTCGTAATGGCGGGCATTATCCTTACCATGCAGAAGAAATACCTCTGGGGAGGACTATTTACCGCCGTTTTCCTTTCTCTTGAAGTGAAAGCCAACCACCCGCAGATTACCTATTATCTTGCCATTATTATTTTACTATATGGACTTTTTCAGTTAATTGAGGCATTCAGGTCGAAAGGACTAATCCCTTTCGGAAAAGCCGTTGGCGTTTTGATAATTGCGGCAACTTTTGCCATTCTTACCAACATGACAAGTTTATGGGCAACCTGGGAATACGGGAAATATACCATCCGCGGAAAATCGGAACTCACCAGCGATAAAGCGAATAAAACATCAGGACTTGATAAAGACTATGCTACCCAATGGAGCTATGGCGTTGGCGAAACTATGACCCTTTTGATTCCCAATTTTTACGGAGGGTCGTCCAGTTTAAAAATCTCTGACAACTCAAAAATCATCGAAGCCATGAAATCAAATGGCATTCCGGATGAAAATGTCAGGCAGTTTACAAATCAACGGCTGCCTTTTCTCTATTGGGGCGCGCAACCATTCACATCAGGTCCCGTTTACGTTGGCGCAATAATGGTTTTTCTGTTTTTCCTGGGATTGATAATTGTCAAAGGACCTTTAAAATGGTGGCTGCTCACGGCAACCGTTTTGTCAATAATGCTTGCATGGGGTCATAATTTTATGGCTTTTACCGATTTTTTTCTGAATTATATACCAGGATATAACAAGTTCAGAGCGGTTACAATGATTCTGGTAATTGCCGAATTTACCATCCCACTGCTTGGCATCCTCGCGGTAAAAGAGATATGCGATAAACCCGACGAAAGGAAAAGGCTTTTCAAAGGATTGCAACTGGCGTTAGGAATTACTGCCGGTATAGCTTTAATCTTTTCATTATTCCCCGGAATGTTCCTCGATTTTGCTGGCAGCAGCGATAAATATACGCAACAGCAATACCAGTTTCCCGAATGGTTAATGCAGGCAATCCGCGACGACCGGCTGAGAATGCTCAGAATGGACGCCATTCGGTCGCTGGTTTTTATTATACTGTCGGCGGGTATTGTCTGGGCGCTGCTTTTCAAAAAGGTGAAGAAAGAGTATGCCTTTATCGCATTAACTATATTTATCCTTGCCGATATGTTTACGGTTAACAAACGTTACCTGAACAACGATAGCTTTACTTCGAAGTCGCGCGTTGACAATCCTTATGAACCATCTGCCGCCGATAATCAGATTTTACAGGATACAGCCCCGGATTTCAGGGTGCTGAATTTAACCTCGAATACCTTCAATGACGCCGGAACATCTTACTTCCACAAATCCATTGGCGGCTATCATGGGGCAAAACTCCGCCGTTACCAGGAGCTGATTGATAATGGAATTGAACCAGACATCCAGAGCTTTTCGCGGACGATGAACACCGATAGCGCCTTTATTCTGAACATGCTAAATACCAAATACTTCATCCTGCCAAACAAAGAAAAACAACCGTTTGTCTTCCCAAACAGGAACGCGCTTGGTAATGGCTGGTTTGTATCATCCTTCCGTCTTGTTGACAATGCCGACGCCGAAATACAGGCAATTAAAAATTTCAGTCCCGCTACAACAGCTATTATCGCCAGGGCATTTCAGGAATATATAACGGACTTTCAACCCTCAAAAGATTCGGGCGATGTTATTACCCTTTCTGAATACCTGCCGAATAAGTTGTCATATCTTTATAAATCGAAAAATAAAGGACTTGCGGTATTTTCTGAAATTTACTACCCGAAAGGCTGGAATGCCTACGTTGATGGGGTTCTGACTCCTCATTTCCGCGCCAATTATGTTCTCAGGGCAATGGTTTTACCTGCCGGAAATCACAAGGTAGAGTTTAGGTTTGAACCGGTTGTATTTCGCACAGGAGAGATGATTTCGCTTCTCAGTTCAGGAGTTCTCATTCTGCTGGTCATTCTTGGAATTGTTTTTGAAGCTCTCAAAGCAAGGAAAGCCCGATTATGAAAAAAGTTTTGGTCATCGCCTACTACTGGCCTCCGAGTGGCGGAGCCGGCGTTCAGAGATGGTTGAAATTTGTAAAATACCTGCGCGATTTTCATTGGGAACCGGTTGTGTTCTGTCCCGAAAATCCTGAATATCCCGAAACCGACCTGTCACTTATGAAGGATATTCCCTTAGATTTGGAAGTTGTGACCTATCCAATATGGGAACCGTATAATGCCTATAAAAAGCTGCTTGGTCAGAAAAAAGATGTGAAAATTAATGCCGGATTTCTGACGGAAACAACAAAAAATAAGACACTCGAAAAATTTTCTGTTTGGATTCGCGGAAATTTATTCATCCCTGATGCGCGGAAATTCTGGATAAAACCTTCAGTCAGATACCTGAAAAAATACCTGGCTCAACATCCGGTTGATGTGATTGTCTCTACAGGTCCCCCGCACAGCGCCCATTTGATTGCAATGCAGGTTGCCCGTTCTTTAAAACTCCCCTGGCTCGCCGATTTCCGCGATCCCTGGACAAATATTGACTTTTATAAAGACCTGCGTTTAACCAAATTTGCCGATCATAAGCATCATCAACTGGAATTGAAAGTTTTACAACAAGCCAGCGCCGTTTCTGTAATCAGCGCTTCTATGTCCGATGATTTCAAAAGAATCCACAACCGTTCCTTTGAGGTAATTACCAATGGTTATGACCTGGATGATCTGTCGCCTGGCGTCTCTTCCATTCGCGATCGCAAGTTCTCCATTGCCCACATCGGAACCCTGGTTAACACGCGAAATCCTTTATCTTTATGGAAATCATTGAAATGGATGGTCGAAAATAATCCTAATTTTTCAGAAGATATTGAAATCAAGCTGGTTGGAAAAGTTGACATTCTTGTAACAAAATCAATCGAAGAATTCGGACTAACCCGGTTTGTAAAAAAAATACCTTACCTGCCGCATGATCAGGTGGTAATTTGCCAGCAGGAGTCACAGGTTTTACTCCTGATAATAAACAACACCCCAAATGCAAAAATGATCCTGACGGGTAAATTCTTTGAGTATCTCGCCGCCGGGCGTCCGATTTTATGTGTAGGTCCCGATGATGGTGATGCGGCAGCTATCCTCAGTGAAACCAGGTCGGGATTGCTTGCCGGATTTGACGACGTTGAAACCATGAAAAATCACCTTCTCAGTTTCTACCGTGATTATAAAAGCGGCAACCTCATCGCAAAAAATGAAAATATCGGAAAATATTCAAGGAAGGAGCTAACGAGAGCATTGGCAGAAGTTTTGAATAAAATATCCTGACGAAGTGGCTAACCGCTCTTAGTGTCACTATTCTTAACAACGCTCTTTTTTTTCCAGTAGCCCATCCGATAGTAAACATAATATAATACCAGCCCCGAAAACCATCCAATGGGGATAGACCACCATATTCCCAATACGCCGATAGATGGATTCCGGGAAAGGAGATATGCAACCGGGATACGAATAATCCATAGCGAAAACAGGCTGATAAACATAGGTATCAGAGTATCGCCGGCGCCCCTTAAAACGCCATTGACCACAAACATCAAAGAAAACAGGATATAGCTGGAACCGATGATCTGAAGATAGTGAACGCCAAGATCAATGACCACCTGATCGTTGGTAAACATTCGCATCAGCAATTTTCCGAAAAGAACAGTTACAATCGAAATCATTAATGAGATCACACTGGTCATAATTAAAGTTGCATGAAGCCCGGCTTTTACCCTGTCGGGACGATTTGCGCCCATATTCTGCCCCACAAACGTTGATAAAGCAATGGCAAAACTCATGGCAGGCATGGCGGCAAAACTGTCTATTCTGCCTGCAACACTGTAGGCTGCATTGGCGTCGACGCCAAATTGGTTTACAATCCAGTAAAGGGCAACCATTCCGGCAGCGACAAAAGTTTGCTGGAAACCTGTGGGAAGTCCTATTTTTATGCTCTTGATAAAAATTGCGCGATCGAAGGTCAATTTGGTCAAAGAGAACTTGACTACCTTATGGTACCGGTTCAGATAAAAAATCTGCGCCCCGAATGCCACCGCCTCCGAAATCACGGTTGCCACTGCAACTCCGGCAACCCCCCAGTGAAAAACAGGAACAAAAATCAAATCCAGAATAATATTCAAACCTACTGATCCGATAAGAAAATACAACGGGGTTTTTGAATCGCCCAAACCGCGCAGAATGGCGCTTGTTCCATTATATCCAAATAAAAAGATCAACCCCGAAAGAAAAATATTCAGAAAAAGCATTGCATCAGGAACAATGACAGGATCAAGATCAATAATTCTGAATATCCAACCGCTAAGCGCAATCCCGCCGATACTCACCACAATTGAGGTAAAGAACATGAAAATATACAGCGTATCAATGGCTTTTTTAACATTATCAAGCTGCTTCGCGCCAAAAAACTGCGAAACCACAATGGTAAAACCCATTGTTACGCCAATGATAAATGAAACAAGCAGGAAAATGATTGGTCCGGATGTACCTACGGCGGCAAGAGCCAATTTGCCGATATACTTCCCCACAATCACGCTGTCAACTACATTATAAAGTTGCTGGAATACATTTCCAAGCAACATCGGGATGGCAAACCTTAGAATCAGCTTTCCCTCATTCCCGTAACTCAAATCCTTCATGGCGCAAAGGTAGGCACAATTCAGCATATAATCGTACCTTTGCAGTTACAACAGTTCGTTCTGTCGCTCCGTTTTTGGAGAGGAAAGTCGGGACAACACAGAGCGCCATGCTTCCTAACGGGAAGGATCCCATGACCAACGTTTTGGGAGACAGCCAGGGCCACAGAAAATAACCACCGG
>JBAXRP010000116.1:0-13042 GCA_037131145.1 Bacteroidota bacterium | reverse complement strand
GGAACCTGGAACCTGGAACCTGGAACCTGGAACCTGGAACCTGGAACCTGGAACATATAAATTGCGCAGTTTTATCCCGTTTTGAGTGCATCTAAAAACTTTCTAATCTTATTGGCTGGAGAAATTACTAATCTATTCGCCAATTTCCATGTCATTGAATCATAAATTGTTTTTAATTCTGATTCGACTTCAGCAGTTTTGGTTTTCAACCGACTATTTTCTTTTTTTTGCCATTCTTTTTCATTTTCAAGGTCGGCGATGTATGAATAGTTTGTTTTAATAGTCTCGCTCATGTTGTTCATTATCCAGTTTTTTAATTCTAATAAATCAGGGTGAACAAGGTTTAGTGGAGGTTTAATATTTCTGAATGGAGCAGGAATGCCTTTTTTAATCGCGATAACCATGTTTTGCTTATACCACCAGTCTATATTTTCATTGTTCCAGAAAAGTGGGCGTATTTCATCGGTGAAAACAAAATCATGTTTCGCAAACCTTGATTCCCAATAACCGATCCATTGCTCGTTGAGGTGGTTCTGTCCCCCCTGGTTTGGGATTGCCGCGGAAAAAATAATTATATCGCTCAGTTTTGTCAGGGATTCAATAAAGCGATCAGCGGAATCAGGTGAAAGATGCTCAGCTACTTCGAGAGAGATTGCAAGATCAAATTTTCTGCTGATTCCGAATTCCTCTTCGAGGTCTGTAAGTAAGACCTCGTCCCTGTTGATCGCCAGCAGAGTTGTGTCGAGATGATTCCCATCAATGCCAAGAATCTCCTTTGCTCCATTCTGTTTAAACACATTGAGCCAGGTTCCCAGTCCGCAACCTACATCTACCACACTTACAGGATGAAACCATTCCATAAGAACAGGAACTATCTCTTCTGCCGCGCGTGTGTTGTGAATTTCGACAGTGTGAATATATTTGGCATTTTCCATTTTATAACCCGATTATATATTTTCTTTTTCTAACATTCTATTAAACCCGTCAGGAAATTCGGCTGCTTCTTCAAAAAACCGAACCTAAAGCATTAACATCATATTCCAACGTTTTTGCAAAGATCATTGCTTCTTTATTAAAAAACCAATAATTTTTTGAACGAATTTTGAACTTGTCGGTAAAAATCTAACGTTTTTTCAAAATATACGCCAAAGAAAAGGTCATTGATTCTGAAAGAACCATTTTTTAGATGAAAAGAAGGTAAGAATGCCTAATTTTGCACACAGGGTAGTAATTCGACCAGGGTCATATTGTATAAAATCTAAAAAAGTAAAGATGAATAGTATCTTATTAAGTTTATGGGATTTGCCGTTATTGTCAGTCAATCTTAATATTTTAGCCTATATTGATCCGGGAACAGGCAGTATTATTTTACAGGCTCTGGTAGCAAGCGTTGTTGGCGCAGCCATTGCGGTTAAGTTATTCTGGCACCGCATTCTGAAGTTTTTCGGGCTAAGAAAAGGCATCAGCCCCGATTCTTCAGAAAAGCAGGGTGAGAACAAAAAATGATAACTCATCTCCCCTTGATTTCTATTATTCCTGGTTTTCTTAATCTCAATTCACTGCTTTTTTCAGGTATCTGGGTGTGGATGGATTGGATATGCAAAGGATTACTCTGGTTGCTTACCATCATTCATTTCATAATTCCAAATTGGGGGTTGTCTATAATCTTTCTTGCGTTGGCAGTACGTATAATTTTGTACCCGCTATCAATGAAGGCAATGAAAAGTCAACTACGGTTTGTGTCTGCACAAAAAGATATGTTGCCGGAGCTTAAAGAGATCAAATCAAACTATAAAGGCGGGGAACAGAGTGAAAGAATTCTCCAGTTATATAAAAAGCATCATGTAAGTCCGTTAGCCGGGCTTAAACCGCTGGGAATCGTACTAATACAACTTCCAATTCTTATAGCTCTTTTTCATGTACTTGGAGCCGCAGATGAATTACGCGACGCCAGTTTTTTGTGGATTGATTCACTGGCTCAACCTGACAAACTTTTTTCTTTCGGCTTCAATATTCCTTTTCTGGGAGACTATTTTAATATTCTTCCTATTCTGATGGCAGTTTTTACTCTATTATCATTCAAATTAGCGCCGGCTCCGGCAGCAGAAAAAAAGGAACAAGGGGTTCAGAATATTTTTCTGATCGCTATGACGTTGATGTTTTTCTTTTTATTCTATTCATTCCCGGCAGGCATGGTTTTATACTGGACTTTTGCAAATATTTTTCATATTTTCCAGTATCAAATCATGGTTAGGAACCAGAAAAGTGGGAGCGGAAATACAGAATGAACTAATCCGTTGAAGACCAAATAAAACATTCCATTTTTCTACTCGTACCTCAACGCATCAATCGGGTTCAACCCCGCAGCTTTACGCGCAGGATACCAGCCAAAAAAGATTCCGATGGCGGAGGAGAAGATAAACGACATGAGGATGGATTGAATGGTTATGGTTACAGGCCAACTGAGAATGTTGGCAATAAGCTGCGAAACCAAAACGCCGAGAGTTACTCCGATGAAGCCTCCAAGCAGGCTGATCAGCAAGGCTTCGATGAGGAACTGAAGCAAAACATCGCGACCACGCGCGCCAACACTCATGCGAATCCCTATTTCCCTGGTGCGTTCCGTTACCGAAACGAGCATGATATTCATAATGCCGATTCCCCCCACAAGCAGTGAAATACTTGCAATAGTGGCAAGAAGGATGGTGAGAATGCCCGATGTTGCAGTTGCCGCATTTGCAATGTCGGTCTGGGTTCGGATAGTAAAATCAGGGTCTTCCGAAGGTCCGAGGTTGTGTTTGGCTTTCAGCACATCGGTAATTTCCTGCGAAGCGGCAGTGATTTGCGGTTCAGATTTGGCTGATGCAAGCATACTTTGAATGTGCGTAATTGCCATCATGCGTTTCTGAACAGTAGAAAACGGAGCAATCACCATATCGTCCTGATCCTGCCCAAAGGCATTCTGTCCCTTTTTCTCGGTGACGCCGATGATTTTAAATGGAATTTTGTTGATGCGTATAAAGCTGCCCACAGGATCGGCGTCGGCGCCGAAAAGGTTAGTCACAACGGTTTGTCCGACTACGCAAACTTTTGTGGCGCTTCGGTCATCATTCATTGTGAAAAGGTTGCCGCCGGACAAATTCAGGTTTCTGATTTCAAAGTAATTTGGATAAACGCCAAAAACGGAAGTACGCCAGTTCATGTTACCGTTTACCAATTGCCCGCTGCTTCGCACCTGAGGAGTTATATAAGCCACTGATGGGCAGCGATCGGCTATTGCCGTTACATCTTCAAGAGTCATTTTTTGCGACGATCCTGCCTCCTGGCGAACCCCGCCGGAGCTGCTTGCCTGGGGCCATATCATCAGGACATTGGTTCCAAGAGTAGATATCTGCGCCTGGATGCTCTGCTTCGACCCCTGCCCGATAGCGAGCATTGCGATTACCGAAGCCACGCCTATGATGATGCCGAGCATGGTGAGAAAAGTCCGCATTTTGTTTTTTGCGAGTGAACGCAAAGCTGCGATTAAAAGATTTTTTACCTTCATACGTCATCCTCCTCAACCATAACAGGCATATTTGCCAATTCATCAATGGCATTCCTCGGTTTATCCACTTCAATAGCCTTGATTATCCTGCCATCGCGAAATGTGATATTCCGTTTGGTAAAGGCAGCGATATCGGCTTCATGGGTAACAATTACGATGGTGATCCCCTTGTGATTCAGCTTCTGGAAAATGCCCATAACTTCAAGGCTGGTGCGGGTATCAAGATTGCCGGTAGGCTCGTCGGCGAGAATGACTACGGGATCGTTTACCAAAGAACGCGCAATAGCAACCCGTTGCTGCTCGCCGCCAGAAAGCTGGTTGGGGAAATGGTGAGCGCGGTCGGCAAGACCTACGGCTTCGAGCGCATTAAGTGAACGTTCGCGCATTTCACGAGAGGAGATTTTTTTGTTGTACATCAATGGCAGTTCGACATTTTCGAGCGCTGACGTCCTCGATAAGAGGTTGAACGACTGGAAAACAAATCCGATTTTATGGTTTCTCAGATTGGCAAGCTGATCCTTGGTGAGGCTGCTAACGTCAACTCCGTCTAACAGATATTGACCGCGGGTGGGAACGTCGAGGCAGCCGATAATATTCATAAATGTTGACTTGCCGGATCCGCTTTTACCCATGATTGCTACGAAATCATCTTTCATAATGTCAACATTGACCCCCCGGAGAGCATGCACTTCCACATCTCCCATTTTATAAATCTTCACCAATGACTTTACTGAAATAATTGCCTTACCCATAATTAATGTCCTCCCCTGCCACTACTGCCGCCTCTTTGCATTTGAGGCGCAAACGGATTTTGTTGCTGCTGATTGGTCTGGGCGGTTTGCGTTGTAGTCATGCTGAGAATAACCTCTTCGCCTTCCTCAATTTTTCCGCGCACTTCTGTATTCAATCCATCGGATATTCCTGTGCGCACCCGGCGAGGTTTGATGGAATCGCCTGTTTTGACCCATACCATGCCAAAAGCTCCACGCCGCTGATGATCGCCGCCTCCCATGCCGCCCTGCATACCGCCGCCAGCCATTTTCCCAGCCATTCCTCCCTGTCCGCCGGAACTTCCGGAACCGCTGCGCCCCCCTTCTTTATTCCATTTTTCACGTTTCTTTTTGATTGAATCGGGAAGGCTTTTCTCCATGGCGTCAAGGTATTCCTGCGGCGGACTGAATCGCAATGCAGTGGCGGGAACTTTTAAAATATCTTTCTCCTCCTGAACCATGACGGTAATGTTGGCGGTCATTCCGGGCAGCAACTTCAGATCGGGATTGGGAACATCAATGATAACTGTATAATTCACCACATTCTGGGTAACCACAGGCTGAAGCCTCACCTGGCGTACGGTTCCGTCGAAGGTCATATCGGAGTAGGCATCCACGGTAAACTTCACGGTTTGATCAACCTTGATCTTTCCGATATCGCCTTCGTCAATATTTGCCTGAACCTGCATTTTTGTTAAGTCGTTGGCAATGGTAAACATAGTTGGCGTACTGAAACTTGCAGCAACGGTTTGCCCGACATCAACGGCGCGCGAAACTACCACCCCGGAAATGGGGGCAATGATAGTGGCATACCGTAGGTTAATTTTGGAACGGTTAAGCGCCGATTGCGAGGTTATAGCATTGGCAACTGCCGTTTCATAAGTTGTAAGCGCGAGGTCGTAGTCGGCTTGCGCCATTACCTTTTGCTCAAACAAAACCTTTGTTCGATCGTAGTCGCGCTTTGCCTGGTTTACCTGGATCTCTGATTTTTTCAACGATGCTTTCGCATCTTCTACTGCCTGAGCAAGCAGGGTAGTATCGAGAACGGCTATAATCTGCCCCTCTTTAACTACGGAATTGAAATCAACATAGATTTTTTTTATAATCCCTGAAACCTGGGTTCCAACCAGCACTGTTGTAACAGCCTGCAGTGTTCCGCTTGCTCTGACTGTAAGCTGGATATCGCCCTTTTCAACTTTAGCTGTTCTGTATTCAACAACGCCGGCTTTTGTCTTTCCAAATATCACCCACCCGGCAATTAACGCTGCCACAACAACCACCGTTAGAATAATCCAATATGTCTTTTTCATCCGTTAATATTTTAGTTTTTGTTCGTATTCAGTGGTTTAAAAAATTGTAAAACGCAGGAAAGTTAAATTTGCATCTTGAGCGCTTTTTTACCCCAACGTTTCATTCGTTCTAATTTTAATTAATCCCGAAGGGATTTTACATTTATAGAAATAAAATCATGGCTATTGTTCGACTCCTTCGGAGTCGTAGATTTATCATTTCTCTTTTTCCTATAAATGTTTGACGCCTTCGGCGTCGGTTTTTGTTTTTTCAACTATTTATATTTCGTTTATTGTTCATATTCCGTGGTTTAAAAAAGGGTTAAAACGCCAAAAGAGTTAAATTTTCATCTTCAACACTTTTTTTTCGCCAAAGTTCCGAATGTGCGTCAAATAATCATACTCCTGTGTGTAAAAATTGAATAGTCATGAAAGTTTCATTTCGCCTTAAAATTATATTGTTAATTCAAATTATCATCCTTCGTCCCTCGTCCCTCATCCCTCGTCCCTCGTCCCTCATCCCTCGTCCCTCGTCCCTCATCCCTCGTCCCTCGTCCCTCGTTAAAACGTAATCGCCTTCCCCTGATAAAAGTCGAGAATCTTTCGCTTGAATATGAAATCATACTTCGCCTGAATAAGGCTTGATTGCGATTGTGCAAAGTTGTTTTTCTGAATAAGGAAGTCGGTGGCGCTCATTACGCCAACCGAGAATTTTTTCTCTGCATTCTGATAAACTGCTTCTACGGCAGCCAACTGTTGTTTTACCGCATCGTATTTTTTGATGGAAGCGTGGGCGTCGGTATAGGTTTGTTCAACGCTTTTCCGAAGAACATTCTTCACATTCTGCTCGGTGAGCCGGATTGTTGCCAGGTTGATTTTTGCCCGGTCAATGTTACTTTTAATCTGGCGGTTGCTGTAAATCGGAATCGAAATACCCATTGAGAACGATTGCCCCATGTTGCTCCACATCTGTTTAAAAAATGGGTTTCCCTCCGGATTTACTTCAGACCCTTTATCGCGGCTCGAAGCATAGTTGGAGTTCAGGTTTGCGCCCAGAGTAACACGCGGATAGCGGGCGCCTTCAGAAACTTTCAGCGCCATTTCGGAGGCATTGGTTTTCAAGGCGGCTCCGGCAATCTGCGGCTGAACGGTCAGCGATTTCTCATATATCTGCTGATTTGTCTGTAAAATATCGGTTATGGTTTCATCCATCGCCGGAGCTACTACCGAAAAGCCGTCGCTTATGGGAATCTCCATTAACTGCATCAGAGTAACATTGGCGAGATCGAGTTGATTCTGCGCCGTAATGACCGCGAGGTTATCGGTAGCCAACTGCGACTGAATCTGCAGCAGATCGCTTTCAGGCGATTTCCCGGCGTTTACCAGCTTTGTAGTTCTGTCAACCTGCGCCATTGTTGCCTCCGCCTGCTTTTTCGCTGAAGCGAGAATTTCGGTTGTAAACAAAACCTGAAGATATCCCGTAGTGACGTTCAGGGTTACATCGTTTTTTACCTTTTCCACATCATACTCGCCCGCCTTAATATTCAACCGCTGTTGCCTGATGGTATTTGCATTCTGTAATCCATTGAAAAGATTATAACTGCTGCTGACACTAAAGTTTGTAGAGTGGAACCCTTCCGTTGTAAAACTATATGTGACGGGATCTACATTATTTCCAACATTGAGCGCCTCATTCGCGCTGGCGCTCAAACTTGGAATTCTGCTGGCTTTCGATTGTTCGAGGCTTGTTTTGTTGAGTTCATTTGTAAGCCGGCTCTGGTTAACCGAAATATTTCGTTGCAACGCAGTATCAAGGCATTGTTTAAATGTCCAGGGATTTTTCTGGGCGTTTACCATCTCCAATGATAAAAACGTGAGGAGATAAATTATACAGGTTCGGGTCATATTATTGGTTTGATTTTTCGGAGTTGATGATTCTGAAAAGTTTATCACGGTAAGGTTCACTCACAGGAATCTCTTTTTTCCCAATTGTAAGCATATATTTCTGAATTGATTCAATTTTGCTGAATGATACAATATAAGAACGGTGAATCCGGATGAATTCGCGGCAAGGAAGTTTCTCTTCCAGCGATTTCATACTCATCTGTGTAACAACAGTTTTATCGGGCAAATAAATTTTCACATAATCTTTTAAGCCTTCAATATAAAGGATATTGGAAAGGTTGATTCTTACCAGCCGGTAATCTGCTTTTACAAAAATGAAATCGGGCGGGGAAACTGAATCTGCAACATTTAGCTGATTGTCGGCAATTACCCTAAATCCAAGGTATTCATTTGCCTTGTTAACCGCTTTCAGAAATCGCTCGAAAGAATAGGGTTTGAGCAGGTAATCAATTACATCGAGGTCGAATCCTTCTTTAGCATAATTTGAATAAGCTGTGGTAAGTATTACCAACGGTTTGTTAAGAAGGCTTCGCAGCAACTGAAGCCCCGAAATATCCGGCATCCGGATGTCGAGAAACAGCAGGTCAACCGGTTGATTTCGCATTGCCTCCATTGCCTCGACGGCGCTCCTGCAGGTTTGCACCAGTTCGAGGAAAGGCACTTTGCGGATGTTGTCCTCTATCAGTTCAAGGGCAAGTTTCTCATCGTCAATGGCGAGGCAGCGAATCATGCGGAAAAGTTAATGGTGAGTTCCATAAAATAATGATCCCCGTCGTTGGTAACTGAAATGGTATGCCGTTTGGGATAGAGCAGTTCAAGTCGCCTGAAAACATTTTTCAGTCCGATCCCCGATCCGGGTTCAATTTCATCATTCCCCGGCGCAACAATTTTATTGGTGACACAGAAAAACAAGGAATGCTCTGAGGCTTTAAGGTGAATGATGATATCAGAGTCGCCCTGATAGGTGACGCCGTGCTTGAAGGCATTCTCAACAAACGGGATCAGCAGTAATGGTTCAAGATTGATAAGCTCCGGCTGCCCATCAACGGCAAAAGTAATATTCACCGATTCGGGTAAGCGGATTCGCTGAAGTTCAATAAAACTTTTCAGATATTCAACCTCCATTTCGAGATTGACCTTTTCGTCGCGCGAATCCTGTAACATATATCGCATAATCTGCGAGAGTTTGATGATGGCATTTTCAGTTTCATCTGACTTCTTACGCGCCAATGAACAGATATTATTCAGGGTGTTGAACAAGAAATGGGGGTTTATTTGCGATTTCAGGAAGGCAAGTTCGGAGGTGAGTTTTTCTGCCTCCATCTCCTTTTTTTGATGTTCGGTTTTAAACCATTCCATGGTAATTCTTACAGTACTGCTTAGCGCGAAAGCAAGAATGGCAGGGTAAAAGGGAAAAAAGGCGGCGCGCCAGAAATTGAATGGATGATGGCGTTCAATCATTCCGGCGGTAGATAGAACGAAAGCAACATTAAGCAGACTGATAATAATAAGTCCAAGCGCCAGCAAACCCACATAGACCAGTATCTTTTTCCGCAATAAAAAACGGGGGATTAGAAATAAAAAGTTGTAGTAAAAATATCCTGCCATAAGCAGTTGAATAAACCAGCCCATGAGGATAAATCGTTCCCTGCCTTGTTCCGTATCAATAAACAGCAGAGGCGCCAGCAGAAAAGTAAGCCAAACCAGGGCATGAATAAGAATTATATAATTTTTGGAGCGCATTGATTTTTATCCTGAGATGATTTGAACTGTTATTTGCGAAATTATCCATTTTTTGCGCATTGATTCGGGAAAATAGACCATCGCGGGGTTTTTAGCTTCCGTAAGTTTTTTTTCGCCGACGGATTTAATTGATTAGAAAGATAAATTGCTATATTTGTCCTCTATGTTGAATCAAAAACTACAGCAACGGTTAATTCAGAAACTGTCGCCCCAACAGGTGCTGGTTATGCGTTTGTTGCAGGAGCCAATCCTTTCACTCGACCAGCGGATCAAGCAGGAGATTGAAGAAAATCCAGCGCTTGAAGAAGCGGCAAATGAAGAAAACGAAGAGAACGATACGATGAGCGACGACTCGACGCTCGATTCCATTGATTCTGATGAAGACGAATTCAGCGATACCGAAGAGCGCGTTTCATCCGATGATGAGTTTGGTTTTGAAGATTATATTGATGAGGATGAAATTCCCGAATACCGACTTTCTGCCAACAACACCAGCCCTGATGAAACCACCCGCGAAATTCCAATTGTATCCGGAGTAAGTTTTCAGGATTTCCTGATCAATCAGATAGGGCTGCATAAGTTCACCGACAAGCAATACATTATCGCCGTTACCATCATTGGAAATCTCGATGATTCGGGATACCTGTGCAGGGAGATGCCCGCGCTTTCAAACGATCTGGCATTTAACCAGGCTATTGAAGCCACGCCGGAGGAGATTCTGGAAGTCCTCAAAATCGTTCAGACTTTTGACCCTCCCGGTATTGCCGCGCGAAATTTGCAGGAATGTCTTTTACTTCAACTGGAACTTAAAACAGACAGGACTTATACCACCGACCTTGCCGCCATCATCATCAGGTTTTATTTTGATGAGTTCAGCAAAAAGCATTACGATAAAATTATTCAGAAGGGAAATATTTCGGAAGAAGAACTTCGCGAAGCAATTACCGAAATCCAGAAACTCAATCCCAAACCCGGAAATGCCATTGCTGATATTTCACGCGACAGCCTTTACATAATTCCCGATTTCATAATCACAAACCATAACGGATACCTCGAGCTTTCCCTCAATACACGGAATACTCCCGAATTGTCGCTGAACCGCGATTACATTGACATGTTGCATGAATATGGATCTGCCAAGCGGAAAACAGCCGAAAGTGAGGCGCTTTCATTCGTCAAACAAAAACTTGATTCTGCCCGCGGGTTTATTGACGCCATAAAACAACGTCAGCAAACGCTCTATGTGACAATGAATGCCATCATGGAATATCAGCAGGAGTATTTTCTTACCGGGGATGATACAAAGTTGCGTCCAATGATTCTGAAAGATATTGCCACTATCGTATCGCTTGATATCAGTACTGTTTCACGCGTTGCCAACAGCAAGTACGTTCAAACGCCATTCGGTACGCTTCTGCTGAAAAGTTTCTTCAGCGAATCAATGTTGAACACCGAAGGCGAAGAGATATCAACACGGGAAATCAAGAAAATCCTCTCCGATACCATTGAGGCTGAAGATAAATCAAACCCGCTTACCGATGATGAACTTGTTGACCTGCTGAAAACGAAGGGATACAATATCGCCCGGCGCACCATAGCAAAGTACAGAATGCAATTGAATATCCCGGTTGCCCGCCTCCGAAAAGAACTTTAACTCTCTCATAATGGAAATGAAAATTGCCAGGGTGATCTCCTATATTTTTCATCCTTTGCTGACGCCATGCTATATCCTGATTTTGCTGCTGAATATTAACAGCATCGCCTCGCTGTCGGTTCCTTTTTCCTATAAGCTGACCTTAACGGGAGTCGTTCTTGTGTTAACGGTGTTACTTCCTTTGCTCTTCACCTGGCTGTTGATGAAAGTTCAGTATATTACTACGGTATTTATGACCACAAAAGAGGAAAGGGTTTATCCAATTCTTTGCATCGCAATTTTTTACTACGCAACCTATTATTTGCTGAAGGAGGTTCACATCTCCGCCATCTTCAGCTATTACATGCTTGGCGCCACGCTGGTTGCAATTCTGGCGCTGGTCATTAATTTTTACAGCAGGATCAGCCTGCATACGCTTGCCATTGGCAGTTTTACCGGACTTTTTCTTGGACTCTCGCTAAATTTCGGAATTAATTTTACCCCTGAAATTATCATTGGTATTCTGCTTGCCGGGATTATTGGATTCGCGAGGTTAAAATCAAACGCCCATAAGCCTTCCGATGTTTATTTCGGTTTTCTGGCAGGGGTTGTAACGCTAACCACGCTGATAATCCTGCTCTGATAAACCCTTACTGTAAACGGGAAAATTATAACATTCTGATCGCAAATTCCAGGTTCCAGGTTCCAGGTTTCAATTACAAATCCTTGCTTTCAAGGCTTTTTAAACCATAACGATCTCTCGTTTTTCCCTTGAAACCTGGAACCTGGAACCTGGAACCTGGAATTTTTTAAAGCTTGTTTTATCAATACCTCATTGGTTAAACTCTATGCAACTTTTTGCAACTTTTATTCTTTAATTAATTTGCAAAGTCAGTCGCTTCCCAAGCCCGGTCTCAACAATTCTCTTAAAGGTTGATAATTCGATATCTGATTTGTTATTCTCAAATCTGGATATATAAAACCTGGTAGCGCCTGCCCGGTGAGCTAACTCATCTTGCGTCAATCCGGCTTTTATTCTGGCGCTGCGAATGATGTCTCCGTATCCCTGCGCCTGAATATCTGAATTCTGACTTAAGCTAAACAATACATCAGGACCAATTTCATAAGGATATTCTTTTTCCTGTCCATTATCATCTGTCAATTTGGTAGATAAATTATCCCATGAAAGTGTTTGATTATGTAATTTTACCTTTTGCAACTCCGATGCATCGTACAGCTTACTCTCAATGTCAGAATCCCGTACATTCCATCCCTCCAAAATCGTTGCAAAATTCAATAACCTTGTCTCTCCATTGTTAAAGATTACATATACTTTGAGCCCATCTATCTACTCAGTTTTCAGAATTCCTGGAATTTTTATATTCTTTCTCATATTCCCGGATTTAGTCGTATATCAATCTTGACTGAATCAATGATTTTTAATGTGGGCATTTTTTTGCACAAGTTACCAATTTAGGTAACAGATACAAATGTTTATGCAAATATTGAGCCCACTCCGAAAAGTCAAAAAAATCAATAAACTGTTATTTGTTATATCGTTTTTCATTGTACCCCACCCCCAACCCCTCCCCAAAAAGGGAGGGAGAGATCGCGCTAATTAAAATTGTTCAAAATCTTTGTACGACACCTCCCTAAATCCCTCCCAAAACCTTTGCTACGCCAATCCTCCCCTTCTCCACCAAGGAGAAGGGGCCGGGGGTTGAGGTGGCTTTCCAAACAAATGGGACGAAGGAGGCATTTGGCGAGGGGAGTGTGTGGGGAATTTGCGGACAAGGAGTTGGCGATTTTTTCAATATAACCTTCCTAAACCTTCCATTGGCGTAAAAATGTTTCCACCAAACCGGCGAAACCACTTCTTTTATGATATGCTCCCGCAATTTCGCTGTGCGGTAATGTTTCATTATCCCCAGATAAGAATTCATGCAGCATACAAATTGTTTTTTCAGTTCCGGCGAAGGAGAGGTTCGTTCAACCAACCTGTTATATGTACGAACTGCCTGGTAAAAATTCGCTTTGGGGCGGTTTGCAATATAATTCCTATACGGTTTGATTACCGCGCCAAGGAAAACAACGCCTTTGGTATAATGTTGCAGATAGATTTTCCTGGGATGCAACTGCAACATCAGGGTTGCCA
>JBAXRP010000115.1:0-13045 GCA_037131145.1 Bacteroidota bacterium | reverse complement strand
TGAACCTTGAACCTTGAACCTTGAACCTTGAACCTTGAACCTTGAACCTTGAAATTGGATAAGGAAGATTATGAATCAGAAAGATAAAATATTACTGGTAGAAGATGATCCGAATTTTGGATCAATAATGAAATCATATCTGGAGTTAAATGATTTCAAAGTGGTTTTAAAACCCGACGGACGTCAGGGATTAGCGGCTTTTATGTCGGAACCATTTAATATCTGCATCCTTGATGTGATGATGCCTGAAATGGATGGTTTTACGCTTGCCAAAGAGATAAAAAAGACGAACAGTGACATTCCGTTTATTTTTCTTACGGCAAAGTCGTTGAAAGAGGATATACTCGAAGGTTTCAGAGCCGGCGCCGATGACTATATCACCAAACCGTTTGATTCGGAGGTATTGCTCTTTAAATTGCAGGCAATAATGAAGCGCCATAATAATAATGCCGGGCAGGGAAAGGAACCCAATGAAATGCAGGTTGGACGGTTCAAATTCAACTATAATCTCAGGACATTAGTTATTGACAAAACAACTCATCAACTCTCGCCCAAAGAGGCAAACCTGCTTAAAATGCTGTGTTTGTCGAGGGATGGAATCCTCTTGCGAAAAGAAGCGCTCGAAAAAATATGGGGCGCCGATAACTACTTCCACGGACGGAGTATGGATGTTTTTATTGCCCGTTTGCGTAAATATCTGAAAGATGACCCTTCTATCGAGATTGCCAACATCCACGGAAATGGGTTCAGGATCATCATGGGGCAACATTGATCGTATTGTTAAAAAATCTTTAATGAGAATCCTATTGCATACATTGATTTTCAAAACTAATTTTTCCCTACGACTTTTGGCTGGCTACTTATGCTTATTAACAAAAAACATGTTATGTCCCAATAACGCTCGTAAAGCTCCAGTTCCCCTTTGGTAAACGCCGATTCCTGCAAACATTCAATGGCTTCGCGAATTTCGCTTTGGTTCATCAGCTCTGTAGGGATTTCATTACTGTTTTCATCAATTTCAGTTAAAAATCTTCCCGTTTAATCCTTGCATCTTACATCAGCAATTGAGTTTTTATTGCCGGTATCTGCGGCGCCATTTCGGCAGGCAAATACTCATGGCTCTCAATTTCGCCGTTTTCTTCAAATGGCAATATGGCATTCAGGAAGTTTTTCAACAAACGCGGGTGTTCGCCAAACACTTTCTTAAAGGTGAGGTCGTTTTTGGGATCAAAATAGCGCATAAAGTTAATCTGATAAATATTGTCCGAAAATGAGTTATCAACTGATTTTCAAGATTTTAATATTCTTTTCATACATCTATAACCAAATGTACTTTTTACTGACTGATAAAGGACTTGGTTCAGGAAATAAATACGCAAAGATTCTCATCCTCTTATTCCAAACGGGTACTGTTTTCTTGAGTTCGGGCTTCTTACATATACTCGAAATCCGCTAAATTGTGACATTTTGATCTCAAATTCCAAGTCCAAATTCCCTATTCCAAATTCTTACTTTCAAGGCTTGCATAGCCTTTTATCTATCTCGTTATTCCCTTATGATTTGCAACTTGGAACATGGAACTTGGAACTTGGAACTTGGAACTATGTTTCAGTTAGTCATTTCTCATATAACAAAGGGTATTCCGAATAATATAAAATGCTAATTTTGCAAAATAATCAGGAAAAATTCTATTTATATTATTTACTTATGTTTGAAGGATTAAGCGATAAATTAGATAGGGCTTTTAAAGTTTTGAAAGGCCATGGTCACATCACAGAGATAAACGTTGCCGAAACGCTGAAGGACGTCAGGAAAGCATTGCTCGACGCCGACGTGAGTTTTAAGATTGCTAAACAGTTTACCGACCAGGTAAAGGAACTGGCGCTGGGGCAGAATGTGCTTACTGCGGTTTCTCCAGGTCAACTAATGGTGAAAATTGTTCATCACGAATTGACGGAACTTATGGGCGGTCAGAAAACCGAACTGAACCTGAAGGGTGATCCTGCGATTATCCTTGTAGCAGGTCTTCAGGGTTCGGGAAAAACCACCTTTTCGGCAAAACTTGCAAATTATCTAAAAACCAAACGAGGAAAGCGCCCCATACTCGTGGCTTGCGACGTTTACCGCCCTGCCGCTATTGACCAGCTTAAGGTGCTTGGAGCACAAATTGAGGTAGAGGTGTATGCTGAGGATGCCGCCAATGACCCGGTGAAAATTGCAAAGCGCGCAATCCAATATGCGAAAGACAAAAGTTATAATGTAGTAATAGTAGATACTGCCGGACGTTTGTCCATTGATGAAGTTATGATGGATGAAATCTCAAACATCAAAGCTGCACTTAATCCACAGGAAACACTGTTTGTGGTAGATTCCATGACTGGTCAGGATGCCGTTAATACTGCCAAAGTATTTAACGATCGCCTCAATTTTAATGGAGTTGTGCTTACAAAACTTGATGGCGACACTCGCGGCGGCGCCGCGCTGAGCATTAAATCGGTTGTGAACAAGCCAATCAAATTTGTAGGTCTTGGTGAAAAAATGGAAGCCATTGATATCTTTTACCCCGAACGAATGGCAGATCGTATTCTTGGCATGGGCGACATTGTTTCACTTGTTGAAAAGGCTCAGGAGCAATACGATGAGGAGGAGGCGCAGAAACTTCAGAAAAAAATTGCCAAAAATCAGTTTGATTTCAATGATTTCATCGCTCAGATCAAACAGATCAAGAAAATGGGTAACGTGAAAGACCTGTTGGGGATGATTCCCGGAGTGAGCAAAGCAATTCGTAATCTTGAAATTGACGATAACGCATTCAAAGGAATTGAAGCCATTATTCATTCCATGACTCCTGCCGAACGTGTCAATCCGGAAATCATCAACGGAAGTCGCCGTAAACGGATAGCATCGGGATCAGGGACCACTATCCAGGATGTTAACAGGTTGATCAAACAATTTGACGACACTCGGAAAATGATGAAAATGGTGACTACGAGCAAAGGAAAAAACATTGCGAACCTGATGCGAAACATCAAAAACAAGAATTAATAAGGGACAGATGAAAATATTGGATGGAAAACTGATTGCAGATCAGATCAAATCAGAGATTGCAAAGGATGTTCAGGATAATTTCCTTGATAAAGGCGTGGAACCGCCACACATTGCAGCAGTTCTCGTGGGAGATGATCCTGCAAGTATTACTTATGTGAACGCCAAGGAAAAAGCCTGCCATGAAGTTGGCTTTTTATCATCAGTATATCGGTATCCTGCAAATATAACTGAGCAAAAATTATTAGAAGCAGTGGATTTTCTGAACCATGATAACCAGATCCACGGTTTTATTGTTCAACTTCCATTACCAGCGCATATTGATGAACAAAAGATCATCGAACGGATTGATCCGTTAAAAGATATTGATGGCTTTCATCCGGTAAATATCGGAAAAATGGCGCTGAATCAGCCTTGCTTTTTACCCGCAACCCCTTATGGAATCGTTACATTGCTTGAACGGTACGGAATAGAAACAACCGGGAAAAACTGCGTGGTTCTTGGCAGAAGCCATATTGTTGGAACGCCGGTAAGTATCATGCTTTCGAGAAAGTCGAACACCGGCAATGCAACAGTGACAATCTGCCACAGTTATTCAAAGGATATACCATTAATTACTGCGGCAGCAGATATTCTTATTGTCGCCATTGGGAAAGAGGGTTTTGTGACTGCCGAGATGGTTAAGAAAAATGCAGTGGTAATTGATGTCGGCGTTCATCGGGTTCCTTCTGATGAAACCAAATCGGGTTTTAAACTTAAAGGCGACGTGAGATTTGATGAAGTCGCCGGTAAATGCAGCTATATCACACCGGTTCCTGGCGGCGTTGGACCTATGACAATTGTTTCCCTTCTTCTGAACACGCTCAAGGCAGCAAAATTAGAAATCCACTGATTTTGTCGGACCAGTTAAAGATTCAATTGTTGAAATCAGGCGAAGCCCTTCCCGTGATGGAAGAGTTTTATTCTGTTCAGGGCGAAGGATTCAATACCGGACAGGCGGCATATTTTATTCGCATTGGCGGTTGCGACGTAGGATGCAAATGGTGTGATGTTAAAGAGTCGTGGAATAGCTCTGAGTTCCCGCCGATACTGACAGATCATGTAGTAGCCCGCACAGCATCCCAACCGGCAAAAGCCGTCGTTGTCACCGGAGGTGAGCCGCTCTTATATAACCTGGATTATCTTTGTCAAAAACTCAGGGAAGCAGAAATCAGGTCGTTTCTTGAAACATCCGGTTCTCAGTCGCTTAGTGGAAAATGGGATTGGATATGTCTTTCACCAAAAATAGATGTTCCGCCGCTGAATGAGGTCGCAAAACTTGCCGATGAACTGAAGGTGATTATTCATGAACCTTCCGACTTTCAATGGGCTGAAGAAAATGCTTTGATCGTATCGTCGCGATGTTTGCTTTACCTTCAACCCGAATGGAGCCGGCATGAAACTATGATGCCGCAGATTATCAGTTATATCAAGGCAAACCCAAAATGGAGAATTTCATTGCAAAGTCATAAATATATGCGAATCCCATGATTGTAACCCGGATTTTTATATCAATCATAATTATATATTGCCTTTTGCCCGCTGAGTTTTACGGACAGAACCAACCTCTTGCAACCGGGAATAAAAAGGCGGAGAAGTTTTTCTACTCAGCCTACGATTCCTATCAGGCTAAAAACTTTGAACGTGCCTTGAATGAAATTAAAAAAGCCATTGACCAGGATCCTGGATTTACAGAAGCCTTCATTTTACAAGGAGATATCTTTGCTGATGATCATCAAAGGGAAAAAGCCATTGAGTCATATCATGCCGCGCTCCAAACTGGAAATTCCGTATTTCCAGGACTTTATTATATCATTGCCAGTGTGGAACTTTCTATTGGAAGATATGGCGACGCCCGGTTAAATTTCAAGCGTTTTCTTGAATCTGACCAAATGCCCGAACAAAAACGCCGGAACGCCGAAAGAGGTTTGAAAATTTCAGAATTTGGAGAAAAATGTGTTGCCAATCCTGTCCCTTTTTTACCACTGAACCTGGGAGATAGCGTAAATACCGATTTTGATGAATATATAAATGGCGTTACCGCCGACGAAGAACGTCTCTATTTTACGCGGTGGGATCTGATAGGCTCCGGGTCATCTAACCAAAACCGGAATTTCAATGAAGAGTTTTATCAATGCCTGAAAAAAGATTCCTTGTGGTTGAAGGCGCTGAATCTTGGTCCGCCTATCAATTCTCAAGGAAATGAAGGCGCTTTGTCAATCTCCCCTGATGGGAATTACTTGTTTTTTGCGGCATGCAATCGTGACGATGGATATGGAAGTTGTGATATCTACCTTTCAGTTCGCAATGGAAATGGGTGGTCGGAACCTGTAAACCTTGGTGAAACGGTTAATTCGCCGCAATGGGATTCCCAACCCTCTTTTTCATCGGATGGAAAGACTCTCTATTTTGCAAGCAAAAGACCAGGCGGAAAAGGCAGCTCGGATATCTGGAAAACCGAATTACAGCCCAATGGCGGTTGGAGCCTGCCTGTGAACCTTGGAGATTCAGTTAATACCCCGGCTGAAGAAATGGCTCCGTTTATTCATCCGGATGACCAAACTCTCTATTTTTCTTCCAAAGGTCACCTCGGATTGGGAGGATATGATCTTTTTGTTTCGCGAAAAACAGCAGATGGTAATTGGCAAAATCCAATAAATCTGGGATATCCGATCAATACTTACGCCGATGAAATCACCCTTGTGGTTAATGCAAAAGGCAATCTGGCATATATTTCATCCGATAAACTGGGAGGCAAAGGGCGACAGGATATTTATCAGTTTCAGTTGTACCATGACGCCAGACCACTTCTTACAAACTATTTCAAAGGGATTGTGTTTGATGAAACAACAAAAGCAAGGCTCGAAGCCCGTTTTGAACTGATTGACCTCACAACTTCAAAAATAGTTGCTGAATCGCGCTCGGACCGTTTAACCGGAGAATTTCTACTTGCCTTGCCAACTGAAAGAAACTATGCGCTTAATGTTTCTTTGAGCGGGTATCTTTTTTATTCTGATAACTTTATGATGTCGGGCACAAATACTCAGGCAAAGCCTTTTATTAAAGATATTCCCTTAAAACCAATTATGGTAGGCGAGGCAGTGGTTTTGAAAAATATTTTTTTTGATACAGATAAATTTATTCTAAAAGATGAATCACTTGCAGAGTTAAATAAACTTCTGGGGCTTCTCATCCAGAATCCAAACCTGAAAATAGAGATCAGCGGGCATACTGATAATGTTGGTTCGGCAGATCACAATCTTGAACTGTCGCGAAACCGCGCAAAAGCTGTTTACGAATTTCTGATTGAACATAAGGTTGATAATTCACGACTTTCCTTTGCCGGCTATGGTTTTCAAAAACCTATTGATGAAAATACGACCGAGGGCGGAAGAGCAAACAATCGCCGTACAGAATTTAAAGTCATTGGGAATTGAATTAATATTTGTACTTTTGCACCCCTTAAAAATTTCCTTTTTCCATGATTAATATCACGTTACCCGATAACTCGGTTCGTCAATTTCCTGAAGGGGTTACAGGATTGGATATAGCAAAAAGCATTAGTGAAGGTCTTGCCAGAAATGTGCTTTCCATTGAAGTAAATAGCGTGGTTTGCGACGCAACCCGTCCGATTTCAACCGATGCAAAGGTGAAATTGCTGACTTGGAATGATGCGGAAGGAAAGGCAACCATGTGGCACTCCTCCGCTCACCTGATGGCAGAAGCTATTGAAGCGCTCTATCCGGGAGTGAAATTCGGAATTGGTCCTGATATTGAAAATGGTTTTTATTATGACATTGATTTTGGCGATCATCCCATATCTTCCGATGATTTTGGAAAAATCGAAAAGAAAATTCTCGAATTAGCAAGGGGAAAGCAAACATTTGTCCGCAAGGATGTTTCTAAACCGGAAGCCATCAGCTATTTTACTTCCAAAGGCGATGAATATAAAATTGAATTGCTTGAAGGACTTGACGATGGCAGCATTACATTTTACGAATCTGGAAAATTTACCGATTTATGCAGAGGTCCGCATATTCCTGATACAGGATTTATTAAGGCGGTCAAATTATTAAATATAGCGGGAGCTTACTGGAGGGGCGACGAAAAACGTAAGCAATTGACGCGTGTCTATGGCATCACCTTCCCGAAACAAAAAGAGCTTGACGATTACCTTGTCTTTCTTGAGGAAGCTAAGAAACGCGATCACCGGAAATTAGGAAAAGAACTTGAACTTTTTGCATTTTCCCAGAAAGTTGGTCTTGGGCTGCCATTGTGGTTGCCGAGAGGTGCCGCGCTGCGTGAACGGCTGGAGATGTTTTTGAAAAAAGTCCAGAAAAAAGCAGGTTACGAGCAGGTTATGTGTCCGCATATCGGAAATGTTGAACTTTACAAAACATCAGGGCATTACCAGAAATATGGAGAAAGTTCTTTCCGCCCGATTTCAACGCCGGTTGAGGGAGAAGAATTTTTCCTGAAACCGATGAACTGTCCGCATCACTGCGAAATTTACAAAGTAAAACCGCGTTCATATCGCGATCTGCCTGTCCGGCTTGCCGAATTTGGTACCGTTTATCGTTACGAACAGAGTGGAGAACTTCATGGTTTAACCCGTGTCCGCGGATTCACACAGGATGACGCTCACATTTTTTGTACCCCGGAACAGGTAAAAGATGAATTCAAAGGGGTGATGGATATCGTGATGCTTATCTTTAAAGCTCTTGACTTCAAAGATTTTATTGTCCAGATTTCACTTCGCGATCCTGATAACCGAGAGAAATACATAGGTTCTGATGAAAATTGGGAAAAAGCTGAGCGGGCAATCCGTGAAGTTGCCGTTGAGCGCAACCTGAATACCGTAATCGAACTTGGCGAAGCTGCCTTTTACGGTCCAAAAATGGATTTCCTTGTAAAAGACGCGCTTGGACGAAAATGGCAACTCGGAACCATCCAGGTTGACTATAATCTTCCTGAAAGATTTGAACTTGAATACATTGGTAGTGATAATCAAAAACATCGTCCGGTTATGATTCATAGGGCTCCATTCGGGTCAATGGAAAGGTTTGTAGCTGTTTTACTGGAACATACCGCTGGGAAATTTCCGCTGTGGTTAACCCCAGATCAGGCTATTGTATTGCCTATCAGTGAGAAATATCAGGATTATGCAAATAAAGTTTTAAATGTCCTAAATAATTCCGAAATTCGCACCCTCATTGACGACCGCAACGAAAAGGCAGGTAAAAAGATTCGCGACGCCGAACTTATGAAAATACCTTTCATGATTGTTGTTGGAGAACGTGAAGAACTCGACGGCACAGTGTCGGTGCGCAAGCAGGGTCATGGCGATCTCGGTCCGCAGAAAATTGAAGATTTTATCAGGTTCGTTCAGGAAGAGATAAAGAATGAACTCGGAGAGATAAGTCAATAAATAATCATAGTATTCATTAATCACAGGAGGAAAAAACATAGTAACACAATTTAACGGTCCCCGGCGTTTTCCGAAACCCGGCAAAAAAGAGGAACCCTATAACATCAACCAATGGATAAAAGCTCCGGTTGTAAGGGTGGTTGGCGAGAATATTGAACCAGGCATCTACAATATCCGTGAAGCTATAAATATAGCCGAAAATAAAGGTCTCGACCTTGTAGAAATTTCACCCACAGCAAACCCGCCGGTTTGTAAAGTGGTTGATTACAAGAAGTTTCTTTATGAGTTGAAAAGGAAACAAAAGGAGATGAAAGCCAAAACGGCGAAGATCATTGTCAAGGAGATTCGCCTTGGACCCAATACCGATGAGCATGATTTCAATTTTAAATTGAACCATGCAATAAAGTTTTTAAAGGAAAATGCCAAGGTCAAAGTTGATGTTTTTTTCAAAGGACGCTCAATCATTTATAAAGAACAAGGCGAACTGATTCTTCTCAAATTTGCCCAGGCGCTTGTGGAGGTAGGTAAAATAGAACAGATGCCCCGCCTCGAAGGCAAACGCATGATCATGATCATCGCCCCTAAAAAATAGAGAAGCGCTGAAATGCTAAAGATAGTAGAGATGCGCCGCTGTGCATCTCTCATTAATAACAATCAAAATCAATAACATGCCAAAAATGAAAACCAAATCCGGCGCTAAAAAAAGGTTCACCCTTACAGGCGCTGGTAAAGTCAAAAGGAAGCATGCTTACAAAAGCCACATTCTGACGAAGAAAAGTACAAAGCGGAAACGTAATCTTACTTATTCGACAACAGTTGACAAGGCAGATGAAGCTAATGTAAAAGAGATGCTCCAGGGTTAATTATTTATTGTCTAACTTGTGAATAGCTTTTGAAGATTCCCGGTTTCGGGAGCGCTACCACAAAAAAAAAACAAACTATGCCAAGATCAGTTAATGCAGTCGCATCGCGCGAAAGAAGGAAAAAAATACTCAAGCGGGCGAAAGGACAGTTCGGCAGAAGAAAAAATGTTCTGACCGTAGCAAAAAATTCAGTAGAAAAAGGGTTGACTTATGCCTACCGCGACCGCCGGACAAAGAAGCGGAATTTTCGGGCGCTGTGGATTACCCGTATCAACGCAGGAGTGCGTCTGTATGGAATGTCATACTCGGTTTTTATCAGTAAACTCATTGCAAAAAATATAACCCTAAACAGGAAAACCCTTGCCGATCTGGCAATGAATCATCCTGGCGCTTTCAAAGCAGTTGTTGATACTGTGAAAGACTAACAACAGGGAAAACATTTAAAAGCCGTCCTGATAATTCCGGACGGCTTTTTTTATGGTTTTCGAGGTTTCTTTGTGTAGTTTTCGAGGAAATAGCCGATTTTGGAAGCTGCAATGCGTTTGGCAATAATCTCCTTTCTTTCGTTCAGGATGTATATTACCGGCGTAGAAATGATATCATACAATCCATGGTAATCTTCAGTAACTGATCTCGGTCCGTCAACGTTGATCCAGTTCATCTTTTTCATTTTTAGTGCAGATTTCCATTTGACAAGAGAAGTATCTGAACATACCGCAAAAATTTCCAGTCCGTATTTCTCTTTATTCTCATTGTAGAAGGTATCAATAACAGGTATCTCCTGTTTGCAATGGCTGCAATCGGGATCCCAGAATAGCAACATCAGGTATCTTGCCTTGATATTATGCATGGAAACCAATTGGTTATTGGTGTCGAGCATAATCATATTGGGCGCTTTTTCACCTATCAGCAATGGTCTGATCTTGTTGGCTTTCTTAATAATTTTTTCGTTTATATCCTTGGTTATCCATGTTGTTTGACCAGTTACATAATATTTATCAACCACATGTACAAATATCTTGTCAAAACCCATAATTTCACTGTTTTCATAAGTGTAGGTTGTAAACCAAACCAGATATTTAAACATCTCAGGATTCGGTCTGCATTTCTCAATCATGGCGTCTATCTCAATGATTATGCTATCGGTTTGTTGAATAACGATATTATCAAAATACTTTTTGAGTTTGTTGTGAAAAACCGGAGTTCGGAGTAACCTGTCGTCAGTGAAATTAACGCCCTCCCAGAAATGTGACTTATAATATTGATACGCGGCAGTTGAATCTTTCCTGCCATCGGGAAGGGTAGGAAATTCTGTTATTTCCGGTTCTCGCATAGCATTTATCATGAAGGCGGTAAACGACTCCGGATGCTTTTTCACAATGTCGAGTTTAAATTTTATCAGTTCCTTATTGATCTCATTGATCTTTGTGGAGTATATGTCGGCAGAATCTTTGGGCTCTCCCGCCTTCTTATACTGATCCTGAATTGCCTGAATTTCGTTAAATTTTGACCTGTTGTACCGCAAATACTGATAAAACAACTGATTATCGGGTGAATCCTTTATAACCATTTTATTTGTAGGATCGGAAGCATCGGTCTCCATAGAGAATTTGTGATCGTTATTGATTACAAAATCAAAATAGATTTTATCCGAGATTACAAAAACATACAACCCTTTTGGAATATCCGATGGAGTTTTGTAAGTGCAGCGCCCCGAACCGTCAAGATCAAGCGTATCTTTTATATAGGTTCCGTTGCTGTAATAATAGGCAATCATGCAGGTTGTATCTTTTTTCCCGTTGATTTTAAATTTGATGACATAGCTATCCTGCCCGGATAACTTTGAAAAACTTAGAAGAATAATGATAAAGATTAAGCCAGAATTGCGGGTCAGCTTCATAACAGATTTTTTTAATCACGAAAAAGGTATTCGCCAGGAGTTACATTATTAAAGACAACGATGTTCATCTCTGAGCAAATCATTTACGGTTTTCACCGGGTTAAAGGTAATAATCGGAACTTCTACAAAAATTGTTATCCATCGCGCCATTGCGCCATTCCATAATCCAGGTAATTCCTGAGCTTTAAGAGTCTTGCCTCCGCTGGATTTCAATGAAATAAACCCCGTATTTTCATCAATAAAATCCTTCAGGTTGAATTTATTTCCCAGAAAATCTCTCGTAGCGCAAACCAGGTCAACCGGATTAAAATGGGTGGAGGCATTGACAATGGCTTTTTGTTCAGGGTCTTTAAGGTTGATCTGCGATGATTCTACAATCTGAAGCGAAAGGTTGCCATTTTCATCAGAAACCAGAAAAGGACCTCCGCCGGGTTCGCCTTCGTTTTTAACCATGCCGCAAATTCTAACCGGGCGATTAAGCATATTAAACAACGTCTGGGTTTTAACTGTAAAGGGCATGGATTCGAAATTGTGCGGCGCGTCGAGAAATAATTCTTCCTTTGAAAAACGGGCAATTTCCGACAATTCTTCCGGTGTAGCCTCACCATTATTGAGTGTTACAAGGTAGTTATCAATGATTGTTTTTAAGGAAATCAGATAACCGCCAATCACTTTTTTATACTGAAAGGTTGTGGCTTTTAACCTGTCGGGGACAATATTATCTATATTTTTTACAAAAATTATATCAGCGTCAATATCATTGAGGTTATCAATCAGCGCTCCATGCCCGCCCGGACGAAAAAGGAGTCTGCCCTGATCATCTCTGACAGGATTATTTTTTTCATCCACCGCAATTATATCAGAAGCGGGTTTTTGAATCGAATATGAGATTTCAAATTGAACCCCAAGCCGGTATTCATAAATTGCCTTCACATCGTCGAACATGTCCAAAAATTTCTGTTGATGTTCAGGAGATATCGTAAAATGGATTCTGGAAATTCCTTCTGAATCTCTGGTATATTCTGCGGCTTCAACAAGATGTTCTTCAGCCGCTGTTCGCGCTCCTGCAGGATAATCATGAAATTTCAGCAAAGCTTTTGGAAGATTTGAATAATCCAGTCCTTTTGCGCCAAGCAGAAAATCAATGATGGTAGAATAGTCTTTTTCCCTGAGCAATTTGGCTATCGGATTTCCTGCCTCCTCAAGCTTCTCCGAAAGATTTAAGTAGAAGGCAAATTCCTCAATATGATGAATAAAATAAAACACCGAATTGAACCCCTGATCTTTATTTAAAAGGTCGTCGCCCTCTTTTCCAGGTGAATAAACAGTTGCAAATTCAAACAGATGTTTGAACATCCGGCTTGCAGCGCCCGAAGCAGGAACAAACCTGACAACCCTTGTAAAAGGAAGAGATTCTTCAAATTTCCGATGATACATGGCGAGTTGATGTTCATCCAGAGAAACTATGCCATCGTTAGCAAGGGCAGGACGCGCAAGATTTATAAATGGGAATCCGTTGATAAAATGTTCAATTTGTTTCTCGATAGCAGGTAGTTTCATACCTTTTCTCTGAATCTGTTCTAAGTCTGTTTCGCTAAACATAAATCTGAATTTTGTATTTACAGGATAAACTTATTCTAAAATTTGAAATCGAATAGAAAACGTTGAGTCCACGCCGAAAAGTGGTTAGAAAATTAAAATTTGGCTAAAGCCCAGTATGTCAGCAACTTGAATTGCCACGACCTTAAGGTCGTGGCAATTGATAAACAG
>JBAXRP010000114.1:0-13060 GCA_037131145.1 Bacteroidota bacterium | reverse complement strand
TGATTATTGATCCTGAGACGCGCATTATTGAGGGTGTCAACACTTTTGCTTCATTGTTAATTGGCGAAAAGAAAAAATATATTATTGGGCGCAAATGCCACATGTATATGTGCCCGGCACAGGAACAATGTTGCCCGGTTTGTGATAAAAATCAGGAGGTGGATAATTCGGAAAGGATTTTACTTCGCGCTGATAAATCAACAATGGCTGTTCTGAAAACTGTTAAACGGATTCAGATTGAAGGTAAGGAAAAACTATTGGAGAGCTTTGTTGACATTACAGCGCAAAAAAAAGCGGAAGAAGCGGTTATGCAAAGCAGCAAAAAATGGGAAGCCATTATTTCTGCCTCGCCCGATGGAATCGGAATGGTGTCGCTTGATGGAAAACTACAGCTTATGTCCAATAAATTAGCGGCAATGTATGGGTATTCTGTAGAACAGAAAGATGATCATATTGGAAAATTGTTTTTTGATTTTATTGATCCTTCAAATCACCAAAGGCTGCATGATAATATTAGCAAGTTGCTTGCAGGTAACAGTGATGATACCATTACCGAATATCTCGCCATTAAAAAGGATAAAAGCCGGTTTTATGTGGATGTAAATTCCACTATTCTTCTTGATTCCAAAGGTAATCCTGAAAGCATCCTGTTTGTTGAACGCGACATAACAGGGCGCAAGCTGACGGAGGAGATATCAAAAAAAAGCCGTGAAGATTACAAAGAACTCTTCGATAACGCCCCGGTTGGCTACCATGAAATTGATAATGAAGGCAAAATAGTTCGTATCAACGAAACCGAGCTGAAAATGCTGGGGTATTCCATTGATGAAATACTTGGAAAACCTTTCTGGGAATTGAATGCCGACGAGACATTCTCACAACAGTCTATCGCCGCAAAATTGTCAGGTATTCATACCCCTTTACAACCTTTTGGACGCGAATTTCGCCGAAAAGATGGAACAACAGTCCCGGTTCTTATCAAGGATATTATAGTTAAAAATAAAGAGGGTAAAATAACCGGAATCAGATCAACAGTTCAGGATATAACTGAACGCAAGCGCGCCGAGGAAGCGATGAACCAAATATCTACGCGCCTTGCGTTGGCTACGCGCGCCGGTGGCGTTGGCGTTTGGGACTTAGACCTTGTCAACAATATTCTTTTGTGGGACGATCAGATGTTTACGCTTTACGGAGTTGAGAAAAATAATTTCGGGGGCGCTTATGAAACCTGGAAGGCTGGCCTTCATCCTGACGATGTAGCACAGGGCGACAAGGAAATTCAGATGGCAGTAAATGGCGAAAAAGAATTCAATACCGAGTTTCGAGTGGTTTGGCCCAATGGCTCTGTTCACAATGTCAGAGCTCTTGGTCTCGTTCATCACGACGAACAAGGCAAACCGATACGAATGATTGGAACTAACTGGGATATTACCGAACAGAAGAAAACCGAAGCGAGACTTTTAAAAGCCAAACAAGAAGCGGAAATGGCCAATAAATCGAAAAGCATATTCCTTTCAAATATGTCGCACGAAATCAGAACGCCATTGAACGCAATTATAGGCTTTTCGCAACTGATAAACCGCGATAAACTTTTATCAGATTCACAAAAAGAGTATAATACTTCTATTATTCGCGCAGGAGAACATCTTTTATCGCTCATTAACGACATTCTGGAACTCTCGAAAGTTGAAGCGGGTCGCGTATTGCTAAATCCAACAAATGTCGATCTTCATGTTCTTATTGAAGATATTCAAATGATTTTCAAAGAACGGGCACAATCCAAACATCTTCAGTTTATTTTTGAAACTGCCGCCGATCTTCCCCGTTTTGTTATTGTTGATGAAAGCAAATTACGTCAGATATTTGTAAATTTAATAGGAAATGCTGTAAAATTCACCGATGAAGGCGGTATTGCAGTTCGCGCCCGGGTTGATAAAGTAAATGAATATACTAACAAACTGGTCGTGGAAATCCAGGATTCAGGGACTGGTATTCCTGAATCCGAAATAACTAACCTCTTTAAACATTTCGTACAAACCAGCGCCGGAATTAAAAAAGGCAGCGGCACAGGTTTAGGGCTTGTTTTAAGCCGCGAACTAACCATGTTAATGGGTGGCGACATCACCGTGGTAAGCCAGGTTGGAAAAGGCTCGGTATTTACTTTTCATGTTGAAATACAAGAGGGAAAAACCGAATCTGTTGAAAAAACTACTAAAAAACATGTAATCTGCATTGATAAAGGCGAGGAGGTTTATCGAATATTGGTTGTTGATGATAAAGCAGAAAACCTGAAAGTGGTAGTAAATCTGCTCAAACTGGTGGGTTTTGAAACAAATATGGCAGTTAATGGCGCAGAAGCGATTGTAAAATTTGAGAAGTGGAACCCACACCTTATTTTAATGGATATGCGAATGCCTGTAATGGATGGCTACGAAGCAACGCGTCGAATTAAGTTGACTAAAAAAGGCAGGCAAACGCCTATTATTGCGCTAACTGCCAGTTCGTTTGAAGAAGAGCGACAAAAGACAATGGCGCTTGGCATGCATGATTACATTCGTAAACCATTTCGGGAAAACGAGTTATTTAGCGCCATAGGAAAAGCCCTTAACATTAAATACATCTATGAAGAGCAGCAAATTACTGTTGGGCAGGAAATGTATCTTAATGACAATGAGGCAATAATTGAGAATATTGCTCAATTGCCAAATAGTCTGGTGCTCCAAATGAGAGAGGCGCTTGCCGTTGCAGATTTAGACCTGCTGATTGATCTTATTAAAGGTATTGAATCGTACAATCCGGGTCTTGCTCAACACCTTAAAACATATACCAAAAATTACGACTATGAATACTTACACCAGATATTAAGTAAAAAGGAGATCGAACAATGATAAACGACAATGCAGTAAGCCAGAATATCTTTAAAATTCTTATTGTTGACGATATAGCTGCCAACCTTAATGTATTGGGCAACATCCTTAAAAATGACGGGTATAATGTGCGCCCGGTTCCCAGTGGAATGTTGGCGTTGCAGGTTGCTGAAAAAGAAAAACCCGACCTTGTCCTTCTTGATATTATGATGCCGGATATGGATGGCTACGAGGTTTGCCGACGATTCAAGGAAAATCCAAATCTTAATGATGTGCCTATTATCTTTATAAGCGCTTTGAATGATACAAACGATATTGTAACTGCGCTAACATCAGGCGGCGCTGATTATATAACTAAACCCTTTCGCGCCGAAGAGGTAAAAGCGCGGGTAGCCACTCATCTAAAAATTTATCAACAAAGTAAAGAACTTCAGGAACTAAATGCTACCAAAGACAAATTTTTCTCCATAATTGCCCACGATTTACGCGGTCCATTAGGTGGCTTGATGGGCTTAACTGAACTGATGGCAGAAGACTCTCAGGATTTTTCCCCTCTTGAAAAAAACGATCTGATGTTAGAATTGAGCCATTCAGCGCGCAATATCTTCAATTTACTTGAAAACCTGCTCGAATGGTCGCGAATGCAGCGCGGGCAAACAGCATTCAAGCCTTCACTACTTAGTTTAAGCGAGGTAGTAAATGAATGTACAAAAATAGTCGCTGAATCGGCAAGAAATAAAACTATTGAAATAGTTCTTAATATCCCCCCTCAACAGGAAGTATTTGCTGATACCAATATGCTCCAAACCGTAATTCGCAACTTAATTTCAAATGCAATAAAATTTACCCCAAAAGATGGTAAGGTGATTATCTCATCCGTTGCGGCAGAAAACAACGCCGTTGTTATTGCGGTGAAAGATATTGGAATCGGTATGAGTAATAAAATATTAACTAATCTTTTTCGCCTCGATATAAATTGCGGGCGCTCCGGCACCGAAGGCGAACCAAGCACCGGATTGGGATTGCTGCTTTGCAAAGAGTTTGTGGAAAAACATGGTGGAAAGATTTGGGTCGAAAGCGAAGAAGGAAAAGGTAGTATCTTTTATTTTACCTTGAAAACCAAAAACTGAACCTTTTATAAGCAAACACTAATGAAATTGAGGAATTCACAACTCGTCCCCCCTACCTCCTCCCTCCTCCCTCGCTCTTGAAACGATTAATAAAGCCCTGATTATCATGTGGGAAATTATTATATAGATTATCGCCTAACTGAATTATGTCATTTGGTTTTCACAAATTCAAATTACAGCCAGACTTATGGTCTTTTAAATACCATTGGCAATATGGTAGATAAACAACGGGATACTCATTATTTTTAACTTTTTTTCAACAATTTAAACCTAAACCCATGAAAAAGATGTACCAGTTTTCAGCTTCAAGAGAATTTCTGACAGTCCGAAAAGTCTTCCTGACCATTTTGGGGTTTATCCTGATGGCGTCCATTAATCCTGTCAATGGACAGGAATCAGTTGCGACCGATCCTCCTTTTGAACCAGGAAATGTCGTAAATATTTGCCTATCGGGATTCATGGTCGTTTCAGTCAACAATACCAGTCCAACACGTTACTATACTTTAAACCAAACAGGTATTGGAAATCTTCAAACCCTTCCCGGCAATGGTGGGTCTATAGCTTTTAATCCCGTATCATACAGCGCGGCGGGTTCCTATTCCCACCTGGTTGTCAGCAATGATTTTGCTTTTTTCACAACGTTTTCCGCCTCAGTTTGGAGCAATCCTTCAGCGGCGTCGTTAATAAAAAACCCGGATGCAACGTCTTCAGAGGCCGGGACAAATGTGAGCGCTTCCCTGGGAAACGCAGGATCGGGAGGGTATGCCTGCTCCGACAGTTATGAGCGCCGGACCCGCACGGGCGATACCTGGGGCGCCTGGGAACCATATATCCTTGACGCACTTATTCCTACATCCGGTTTGAGCGGAGTCGAGATCCGGTCAATCCGCAAAAACAACGAATCTTCAAGGGGTTGCTATCACGAACAGACCTATTCCTGGGCTATCCATGCTTACAAAAACATCAGCGACGTTCCTCCTTCTACATACATCTCTCTTCAGGAAGCCATTGATGCTGGCGCTACAACCGCTGGCGAAATCATTGAGGTAGCGCCCGGCTCCTACCCTATACTTTCACCGGTAAATATAAATAAAGCGATTACCATTCGCGGCAGTGGCATCAACGGAACATGGAATTCCAAACTGACCTTCTCCGGCGCAATCAATTGCATGAATATTTCCGGAAATAATGTTTTCATTGAAAACCTTGAAATTGAGAAAACGGACAAGACCGGACCTTCAGGAATTTTAAAAATAACGGCTGATAACGTTACGATTCGCCAAAACAAAATTTACGGTCATTATGAATTTGGCGATGAGGATGTTTCCATAGGATTTGAAGCTGCGGCAGGCTCAACCGGACTGGCTCTCGATCTCAATACCATCCACAGTTTACGCATTGCCGGCAACTTTAACGGGAGCCTGGCTTCGCCAACAACAGGCGCCATTTCAAACAACACTGCTTTTAGAACAAGAGGTTGGATAATGGATGGCGCCGACATGGCTTTCACAGGCAATTTATGGACTGATGGAAACACCTATAATGTTTACGACATAGTAATCCTTTCAACAACAAACCCCGGTTACTATCCCGACATAGTAGCGGTTAGCAATGCCAACAACGATGCCGTGATAGAAGACCAACGAGTTATTCCCGCTGTATTGTCCGTGGTTTATACACATGCCAACGCAACTGCAGGCGGCGGCGGCGGGAAAGTTTATCCTTACAAGTCAATCAATGACGCCATTGCAAGGGTTGTACCTCATGGAAAAATAAATGTTTCTTCCGGTTCGTATATTGAGCAGTTGACCATTACTAAATCTCTGAATTTGATCGGCAGCGGCTATTGGGTGACCTACATTTATCCCCCCGCCACAAGAACCGGGACTGTGATCCAGGATGCCGCAACCTGGGATTATATAGTTGCCGCTTATGCTCCAACGGGTACAATCAATGTGAAAATTGAAGGATTTTCCCTTCTCGACAGCAATAAGAACAAGATGCCGGGAACCAATAATCTGGCAGGATTATTCATGAGAAATATCAGCGGAACCGGCGCCGGTTTTTATAATTGCTACATCGGGCAATTTCCTCAAACCCCGGAATTTGAATGTTTTGGGGTCAGAGTTTTTGGCAATTCTCTATTGACCATCGAAAACAATACCATAGAGGCTTATACCGGCGATGGCATCGGCGTTACAGGCGGAACATCGGGAAATCCCGACGTCGCCATTTCAAATAATATTCTGTATGGCTCTGATGTTCCGTTGAATGGCATCTATCTTGGCGAGGGCGCCTCCGGCGTCATCAGCGATAATTATGTGCGCGACCATATCCGGTCGGCATCGGGAGCAGGAAGTGGAATTCAGGTGTCGGGGTCAAATGGAGTTCTTATTGATCATAATCAGGTTTATTATGCCGAAAGGGGGATCAACCTCGTCAATGCCGATAGATTGACTTTGACGGAAAATAGCGTTGGAGTTGAAAACATGAATGGTTTTGGCATTGTAATGGATAATATTGACAGCAGCAAAATCCAGAATAATTATATCGTAAATGACGCAGGAAATCTAAAAGCGGGACTCATCCTCAGCAATGGTTCCACTGGAAATTTAATCGGCGGCGAGGAGCATGGTAATCGCTTTATGCTACATACATCAGATACATTGGGCGATTTGATTGGGGTTTATTTAGAAAGTTCTGTCGGCGCGGCAAATAATACTTTCAGCTATAACATCTTTAGTCGTGGAAAACGCCAGTTTAAAATTGACGCGGGTGTAACAGGAACAACCACCATTTATAATAACTGGTTTGGCTGGGATGCAGGATTGTATGCAGATATTGTGCTGAATGGGGGCAACGCTATCATTTCCAACAACATTTTCAACCCAAATACAGTGCGTGGAATTATCATTGACGGGGCAAACAATGTTGACGTCAGGAATAACACCTTCAACTATGGATCATCAGAATTTGCAATCAACATGGTCAATTCTACAGGATCAAATAACATTTCGGGAAATACCTTTTTTGTATTGACCGGGACCAGTCTTATTGCCGATGCAGGCGCAGATAACTTTGTATTCAATTGCAATACAATTTGGGGAGGCGCTGATACCGGTATTTACATACGGTCAGGATGCACAGGCGCCAGTATCACTAATAATTTATTTTCTTACATCCCAAACACCGCAATTGTTGCCCATGAAGATTTGCTGACAGTTACCGGCAATAATTTCCCGGGTTGCACAATTGGTATTGAAGCGTGGCATGCTCTTACTGCCCATGAGAATACTTTCGGGGCCAATTCCTCCGGCGCATTGATTATCCACTCAAACGATAATCACGATGTAACCAATAACTACTGGGGATGGTATGGACCGAAAATTGCAAATTCAACCAACGATAATACATTCTACAAAGAATACCAGGATACGGAAATTCAGGCAAATAGTTTTACCAATTTTAAGTTCGTCCCCTGGCTTCAGACGAATACAGATTTTCAACCCGACAGTTGCGGTTTTCAGCCTGAACCGGGTTACAGTTTCGCGCCGGTTTATGCCAATGCCGATGACTCTGCCCTTGAAACCGAACAATATAGTTCAATCACTACTGCTCTTAACACCACCGCGCTTCCTTACGTGAAAGCCAAAGCAGGGGTATTCAACGAAAAACTGAACATTGATAAAGCCATGAACCTTAAAGGCGCCGGAATTGAACAGACAACCATTGACGCCACTTTGCTCGCATCGGGTACCGTGGTAGCCATCAACGTTCCATCGGGCGATGTGCTGTTCGACGGGTTCCGGTTGAAGAACAGTCCCGATCAAAATATCATGACAGCCGTGAGCTCAAGCCCCGCTTCCGTGATAACCGTCAACGCCAACAAATTCCAGGGTAATGGAACTGCCGGCAACCATGATTTCGGATTTGTTACCAATCCCGGAAATCCTGCAAAGATCATATTGACCAACAATCTGTTTGAAAATTCATACAACGACGCAGTATTGATCGAAAAGCAACTGGGTGAAACCGAAATAAGTCATAACTTTTTCCATGGAACATTCCCTCTGATTTCATTCAAAACATTTGGCGGATATGATGTAACCAGCCATCAGCAGGTTGACAGCAATACCTTTTACATGGAGGCGGCAGATACAACGCGGTTTGGCGCTGTAATTTCATTCAACAGCGCATACAGAAGTGATTCTGGCATATCCCTTGGCATTGGAAAATATTCCGATATTGAGATAGCAGATAACAAAATCAATGATCTTCCACACACTTCCAACAACAACTACCTTGGTATTGCCCTTTCCAATGACGACCCTTATGGTATCGGCGGTGAAATAACCAATGCGCACATCAGCAGAAACAATATCCGCGGATATAACAGCGCCAACGCAGAAGGGATCCGGCTGGCAGGTTTGATCGACAGCGCCCATTTAACAGGAAATGAGATACGCGGGATGTTTTCAGGGATACGGAGCCTTGCCAACAATAACGGCGACGGCATACAATATCCTGTTAACACCCTCGTGGAAGAAAACGCGATATCTGGCAACAACCTTGCAGGCTCCACCGGAATATCCGTCTCCGGCGGTTCGATTGCCATCAGGCATAACCCCGGAAATTATTATTACGGCGTTGGCATTGATATCTTCAACAATGCCGAGGCCGAAGTAGTTGACAATCAGGTTATTTATAGTCTGACTGGCATTGTTATCAGAAACGAAGCCAATGCCGTGTTAGTTGACAATGAATTTTCCTATAATCTCACTGGCATTGACATAAGAAACGCGGCAAATGCCGATGTTATAGACAATGCCGTGAACCGAAACACCACAGGCGTCTCCATTCACGACTATGGCAGCCTGATCTCCTGCACAGGCAACACCGTTTCACAAAATTCCGAAGTCGGCATTTTGCTCGATTCCACCAGCATCGTAAACGCCATCACCGGCAACACTATCAGCGGCAATGGATTTGAGGCGGATACAATACATGGAGTGGGGCTGAAAAACGAGAACAACGATGTTACAGTGGATGCGAGGTACAACTATTGGGGAGGATGGCCTTACTTTGCCCCTTACTCTACTTGCGGCGAAGGAAACGCCATTATTGGCAGGGTGGACTTCATTCCCATCGTGAATTATATTGGCGGGGATACGCTCTATCCGCCAGTCACAAATGTTACAAAGGTTCCTCCAACTTACTATTGCAAGATACAGGACGCCATTAATGATGCAGATTCAAATGATGAGATTCATGTTCCGTCAGGTTATTATACTGAACAGGTGACGATTACAAAATCGCTGACGTTAACCGGCGCAGGTATGGGTATGACCAATATCATCGCTCCTTTAATTAGAACGGGTTCGGTCGTTCAGGGAACTGAAACCTGGGATTACATCGTAGCCGCTTATGCACCATCGGGTACGATTGATGTAAAGATTGCCGGGTTGACCATTGATGACAGTTGGAACGAAAAGACGCCCGGAACCGACAATTATGCCGGAGTATTCTTTAGGGATGTTAATGGCGCAGGCGCTGGGATTTTTAAGTCCTATATTTCAGGATTCCCTCAAACCCCTCCATTTGTTTGCTCTGGAATTAAGGTATATGGCAATTCACTTTTGACCATAGACAGCAACTATTTTTATTATCATACGGCGGAAGGCATTGGAATAAGTAGTGGAAATGTGACAGTTTCAAACAACACTCTATATGGAACGGGTGTTTCAGGTAATGGCGTCGTTCTAAAAGCAACTGCCACCGGAAGTATCCACGACAATTTTGTACATAACCATACCGCGATAGACGCCTGTGGAATATGGGTTGAGCGCGATAGTATCGTTATTAACCATAATCAGGTAATTGGTTGCTACAATGGAATAAAACTAAGGAATGTAAGCGGATTGACCGTTACCAACAATTTTGTTCATCGCAATCTCTGGCAAGGAATAATCATGGACAATGTGAACAACAGCATCGTCCAGGATAACGGAATTCAGGATCAGATGGAAACAACCCATGCCAATATGGTACTTAGCGGAGGTTCAACCGGCAACCTGATTGGGGGCGATGGACATGGCAACAGTTTTACCCTTCACCAACAGGGAACTTCGGGTGACTTAATGCAGATTTATATGCCGGCTTCACTCGGCGCCGGAAATAATATCATAAGCCATAACATCTTTAGCAATGGAAAGCGCCAGATTCAGATTGACGCAGGTGTGACCGGAACAACCGTTATTAATAATAACCAATTCGGTTGGGATGCAGGATTATATGCTGATATTGTTGTAAATGGCGGCAATGCCCTCATCAGCGCCAACGGCTTTGGTTCAGGTACGATCAGGGGAATAATCATAGATGGCGCCAACAACGTGGATATCAATAATAATTCCTTCGGATATGGAGTGCCGGAATTTGCCATCCAACTGGTCAATGCTTCCGGAACCAAGAATATCTCACAAAATATCTTTTATGGATTAAACGGACCCAGCCTGATTGCCGATGCAGGCGCAGATAACCTTGTATTTAACTGCAATAAAATATGGTATGGACCAGATATCAGTGTTGAACTCCTGTCGGGATGCACAGGCGTTAGCATTACCAATAATTTATTTTATTACGTCTCAAATACTGCAATTGCCGCCCATGAAGATTTGTTGACCGTTACAGGTAACGAGTTCCCGGGTTGCACAATCGGGATAGAGGCATGGCATGCCCTTACTGCCCATGAAAATACTTTCGCGAACAACCCTTCCGGCGCAATGGTCTTTTATTCAAACGATAATCACAATGTAACCAATAACTACTGGGGATGGTATGGACCGAAAATATTGAATTCAACCAATAACAATACCTACTTCCCGGAATACCAGGGCGAAGCAATCCAGGCAAATAATTTTGCTAATTTCAAATTCGTACCCTGGCTTCAAACTTCAACTGATTTTCAACCCGACAGTTGCGGTTTCCAACCTGAACCGGGTTATAGTTTCGCACCGGTCTATGCCAATACCGATGGCTCCAATACTGAAACCGAGCAGTATGGTTCCATCACTTACGCCGTTGGCAACACAAGCCTTCCTTATGTAATTGCCAAAGCAGGCGAGTTCACCGAGCAGGTATTGATACAAAAGGATATTAATTTAATTGGCGCAGGAATAGACGTCACATATATTAAGTCTCCCGACTCCGGCAGGGTGACAGCTCCCGGCTATTCCGGAAATGTTTACCCTGGTTCACCATGGAATACCGATTACCTTCTGGCGGCATATCCCACAAATCCTGTCAATGGAAGTCCGATTAGCGTAAAAGTTTCGGGATTTACCTTACACGCTGCGAATAAGTCGCATATAGGCGACAGATTTACCGGAGCTTTCTTCAGAAAAGTGGCAGATGATACCGCCGCAAAAGCAGGTATCTCCCATAGCAGCATCAAGGGATTTGCCAATTCTGATACTGTTGTCACCGGTATTCATGTATTGGAAGGATCCGGACTGAATTTGGGGAACAACCTTATTGAAGGTAGTTCAACCCCCATTATCGCAAGCAATTCAGATCATATCCTGGTTGATTCCAATACTGTTAGCTACACCAAAGATGGCGGAATAGCGCTGGAATCATCTCATCATTGCACCATTGCAGCAAATACGATCACCGATATTGTCACCAGGGGAATCGTTATCCGGGGCGACAACAACCTGATTGCAGGCAATACGATAACCGATTACTCGGGAACCTGTAATTCCGGTATATACCTTTTTGACGCAAACAACAATTCAATTAAAGCCAATACAATATCAAGAATTCGCAGTGGAAACACTGATTCAATCGGTTCTTGCGGATGGGCTATCGGCGTGGCTGGAACTTCTGCCTTCAATTCCATTGGCGACGGAACTTTGTCCAATGCCAATGAAATTACCAGCAACGACGCAGGCGTTGTCTTTGCCGGCATAGGCTCGGGAAACACCGCCAATGGCAACAAGATATATAGTAATTGGCCTCATGGATTGAACAATTCCGGCGGCGCAGCAGTTTCAGCCATAAGTAACTGGTGGGGCAGCCTGGATGGACCGTACAATGTAACGCTTAATCCGTGTGGAAACGGAGATGCCCTTACAAATGGAAATGCCGTTGCATTTTCGCCATGGAAGAACAATGACGCCTTCGACCATAATGTTTACAAGCTTGTTCTCTATAATTTGGGAGGTACGGCTTCAATGTGCGTAAATGTTGTTGCAAATATTACTTTATCAGGTTCGCAGGTTTTTGAAAACGGCTCGGATTATCAATATTCATTATACAGGGAAGGATATAAAGTGTATGGTTCCGAAAAACCGGGAACCGGCAATAAACTTACCTGGTCAGTGATTGAAAACTATCCCGGCGAATATCATTTTACGGTTTGGGCGCTCAACATGCTTGACGGCTGTGAACTTGAAATGAACGGCGTTGCCACACTAACAATAGCGCCTATACCGGATGCTGCCGGAATGATAGAAGGTCCGGCAGTGGTTGAACAGGGCCAAACCGGAGTTGTTTACACAGTTTCAACCATTCCTTTTGCCACCGGATATAACTGGGTATTACCGTTAGGCGCAACAATAACTTCAGGAGCCAACACCAATACTATTACTGTTAAATTCGCCCCCGATGCATCTTCAGGCTCTATGACTGTCACCGGAACCAATAGTTGCGGATCAGGATCATCTTCCCCAGGACTGAGCATTTCAGTAAATATTGCTCCTTTTCTTTCTATCGGAACAGCATTAATAACCGATTCAAAATGCTACAACGCGCTACAAACGATCACGGTAGCTGGCGGAGGGAACACATTCACAGTTGCAAACGGTGGGAGCATAACCATGATCGCCGGGCATAGTATCATTATTTTACCGACAACAACCGTGCATTCCGGCGGATTTATGCATGCCTATATAACCACCACAAACAACTTTTGCGGAACAGCGGCATATTCAACGGTTACAACTCCGGTTGAACGTGAAGAGATAATTCCCTCGCTCTCTGAGGCATCATCCTTTTTTAATGTTT
>JBAXRP010000113.1:0-13136 GCA_037131145.1 Bacteroidota bacterium | reverse complement strand
GGAAAAAATCAGTTTCATTGATTATGACCTTCTCAGCGAAACTGAATATTGCCCGCCGGAATGCATCTATGGCGATTTCGACCTTGTTATCTGTAGCAATGTTCTTTTTTATTATAAACCGCTTATTCGCGATCGAATTCTGGGCAAGATCACGCGGTGCCTCAAAATGGGCGGGTTTTTAATTACCGGTGAAGCCGAACGCGAACTGATTCCTCCAAAAATATTTTCGGAAATGTATCCTCCTTCAGCCATTTTTTCCAAAAAGATCAATTATGAAAAACCTTAAAACAGGAGTGCAGTTGCGAATCGGACTCGCCATCATCATATCCCTTGTCATTTTGCTTGGCGCTTTTTCGTGGTGGCATACCAACATTTTATGGCAGCAAACCAAAGGATTATACGAACATCCGCTTTCCGTAACCCGTTCGCTTGGCGAACTAAAGGCAGATATTCTGCTCATTCACAGAGATTTAAAAGACATTTTTCTCACCCGGGATGAAAAAGTCAAAGTATTAACAATCCAGCAGATTGCCAGCCACGAGGCTGACGCCTTCAGGCAACTTGATGTGATAAAAAACCAGTATCTGGGTCCGAAAAGTGATGTTGACTCAGCGCTGCATGATTTTATAATCTGGAATTCGATGCGGGCTGAAACCCTCCGCCTGATATATGCCGGTCAAAACGATGAAGCAGCCAAACGAACAATAATTACCGGCGACAATAGTCTACAGGTTGAAAAACTTATGGATCATATTGGAATAATCAGTGATTTTGCCATAAACAAGGGAGATGAATTTTATTTTGAAGCACAAAATCGCAGCAGGGATATGAATATGCAACTGGCTTTTTTCGTTGTTTTTATTATTTGCTTCTCCATTGTTGTCAGTTATTTTCTTATCCGTAGCATCAGGAAACCCCTTGCCTTTCTGGTTAGCGCTTCCGACGAATTTGGCAAAGGTAATCTCAACGCCCGGTGCGATTATAAAGGGAAGAATGAGTTTGGAAAACTAACTTCGTCATTCAATCAATTGGCAGGATCAATCCAACGGGAGATTGTTGAGCGGGAAAATACAGCGCAAATCACTGTTCTCATGCTGGAGAACGAAGATCTGAATCATTTTTCAAACACTCTGCTCAACCGTTTGATCACAAAAACCGGCGCACAGGTAGGCGCGCTTTTTCTGTTGGACGAAACCACAAATACATATTCCTGTTTTGAGTCAATCGGATTTATAAAAGAGAATATGAGGTCATTCGACGCGAACTGCCGGGAAGGCGAATTCGGGATGGCTGTTTCAACGCGTAAATGGCAACTTATCAAGCAGATTCCAGACGACTCTGTAATGATGTTCGCCACAGTTACCGGCGTTTTCAAACCCCGCGAGATCATAACCATCCCGGTCATTTCAGGTACAGGAATACCGGCTATCATTTCACTCGCAAGTTTGCACCCATTCTATCCTGAAGCGCTTTCGCTGATCGAAAACCTCCTCCCGCTTTTGTCAACAAGAATTAACGGGTTGCTGGCAGTTCAGAAAATTCGTGACTTCTCCGAACAACTCAATATTCAAAACAAGGAACTGCAAGCCCAGAAACACGAACTTTCAATTCAGACGGTTGAAATGAGAATGCAAAATACCGAACTGGAAGCGCAAAAACAACAACTTAACGAAGCCAACCGGCTGAAAACAAGTTTCCTGTCGAATATGAGCCATGAACTCCGCACGCCCCTCAACTCGGTGATTGCTTTGTCGGGGGTTTTGAACCGGCGACTCGAAGGGCAAATTCCCGAAGAAGAGTACAGTTATCTTGAAGTGATCGAGCGAAACGGAAAGTTACTGCTGGCGCTGATCAATGATATTCTTGATATTTCGCGAATCGAAGCAGGTTATGAGGAGACCGAAATAAGCCAATTTAACATTCACAAGCTTGCATCCGAAGTTTGCCTGATGATAAGCCCACAGGCAAAACTTAAGAACATCGAATTGATGGCAACCGGCGACCAGGATGTTATGACGGTAACTGCCGATTATCAGAAATGCCGGCAGATTCTGCAAAATCTTGTGGGTAATGCCGTAAAGTTTACCGAAAGGGGTTCTGTTAAAGTCAATTTAAAGCAAGCGGAAAGTTCTGTTCGTATCTCTGTAACCGATACCGGAATCGGTATTGCAGAACAGCATTTGCCGCATATCTTTGATGAATTCCGCCAAGCCGACGGCAGTACTGCGCGCCGGTATGGAGGCACGGGACTGGGTTTGGCTATTGCCCGGAAATATGCTTACATACTTGGCGGAAATATTACTGTATCAAGCAAACCGGGTGAAGGTTCGGTATTTACTTTTGTATTACCGCTGAAATACCATGGTTCAGCGATAGGAAAAGAGGAAATAATCTCTACATATCGTCAGAATATTATGGAAGATGGACAGGCAATGGCTGTGGGATTTCCACAAAAAACTATTCTCCTCGTTGACGACAGCGACCCGGCAATTATCCAGCTCACGGATATACTTACAGGAGGCGGTTTTCAAACCAGGGTGGCGTCAAACGGCGCCGAAGCTATTTCAATGTTAGAACAATTGTTACCCGACGGTATCATTCTCGACCTGATGATGCCCGATATAGATGGCTTTACGGTTCTGAAAACAGTGCGTGAAAATCCACGTACCACTCATCTCCCGGTTCTTATACTTACCGCCAAACACATTACAAAGGCGGAGTTGAGCGTCCTCAAACAAAATAATATTCACCAGCTCATTCAAAAGGGAGATATTAACCGGATTGAATTACTCAGCGCGGTGACAACTATGGTGACAATGAATCAAACGAAACAGCCATTCAAAGCTCCACCTTTTGATTCAACTAAACTTCGCCCACAGATTCTGATTGTGGAAGACAATGCCGACAACATGCTTACTTTGAAAGCAATGCTGGCTCACAGGTATAGCATTATTGAAGCTGTAAACGGTAAAATTGGCGTGGAGATGGCAAAATTTCACAAGCCCAACCTCATCCTGATGGATATAGCGTTGCCGGAGATGAACGGGATTGAAGCCTTTCGGGCGATAAGAAAAGATCCGGAAACTAATTACATCCCAATTGTGGCAGTCACCGCCAGCGCAATGTCGGGCGAAAGAGCCACAATTATAGCAGAGGGGTTTAACGGATATATATCTAAACCGGTGGATATTGGGATACTGGAGAAATGTGTAAAGGATTGGGTGGAGAGTTAGCAGTTAATATAGAACAATAGAACAATAGAATTATGAATTATCCAAAGAGAGTGACAATCGGCGATATTACCGTCAGAGACGGGTTTCAGCACGAAGAGATTTTTATTCCTACCGACGCCAAGGTTTGGCTCGCGGAGCAGTTGATTCTGGCAGGTTTCAGGCACATTGAAGTAACGAACCTTGGAAATCCCGCCGGGATGCCGCAATTCAGGGACGCCGATGAAGTTTTAAAACGACTTCGCGCCGGAAAGGCGTTGGCTTCATTAAATGATAAGGTTTCGCTTACAACCATTACAATCCGCGAAAAGGCGATTGAACGGGCAATTCAGGCGCGGAAAGAGGGCTGGGGTCCGGACAGGATACTGTTGATGGTCTCAACCAGCGAATCGCATCACAGGAAAAATTCGGGATTGAGCCTCGAAGATTACTGGAAGATGGCAGAGAAATATATTCCCATTGCCAAAGAAGCAGGACTGAAAGTGAACGGAACAGTCAGCACCATCTGGGGCTGTCCAATTGAAGGTCCGACGAAGATGGAAAAAGCCATTGAATTTACCAAGCGGTGGTTCGACATTGGAGTGAACGACGTGGAGCACGCCGACCACGACGGTTCCGCCTCGCCCGACAGGGTTTACCGCTACTACTCAATGTTGCTCGATTCCGGGGTCAGGGTTGAGAAGCAGATCGTCCATTTTCATACCACCCGCGGCTGGGGACTTGCAAACGTGCTTGCCGCCCTTCAGGCTGGAATGGTTAACTACGAAGCCACTATGGGCGGCATTGGCGGACAACCTGCCAATTTTGTCAGCGGGGTTCCTGTGGCTGGAACCGGAAGCTATTATTACAAAGACCCAAATCTTGTGGGACTTGTTTCAACCGAGGATATGGTTGTGATGATGGATGAGATGGGAATAGACACCCAACTCGATGTTGACAAAGTTCTCGAAATAGGCTCAATGGTTGAGCGTATCGTAGGACGGCGACTGCGTTCTGAAGCGATCAAAAATGGAAGAATTCCGAAATCACTTACCGGCAAAGGATGATGAAGATTATTGAATCGCCGCGCGAAGGAATGCAGGGGTTTTCACGGATCATCCCGACGGAGGAAAAGATTGGTTACATCAACCAACTACTGCGCGTCGGTTTCGATACCGTTGAAACCGGCAGCATTGTTTCGCCAAAGGCAATCCCGCAAATGGCCGACTCGCTGGAAACGCTTCAAAAACTTGATTTCACAGGAAACAATTCCAAAATAATGGCGCTTGCCGTGAACAAACGCGGCGCTGAAATAATCGCAACGCTCGAAAATGTAACGCATATTTCATACCCATTTTCGTTTTCTCCTGCTTTTATTAAAATGAATCTGAATTCAACGGTTGAAAAATCGCTGGAAACAGTGAAACATATTGTAAATCTGTGTGAGTTGAGCGGAAAAACAGCGGTGATTTATATTTCAATGGCTTTCGGAAATCCTTACGGAGATGAATGGAGTATTGAACTTCTGAGCCACTGGACAGGGAAACTATTTCAGGCGGGCGCAAGGATTATTCCATTATCAAATGTATCCATTGAAATTGATGCAAGTCTGATTTCCAAAGTTTACTCAACGCTGATACCGATGTTTCCCGATGTTGAGTTCGGGTTACATCTCCACACCGCAAACGAAGGGTGGTTTGAAAAAGTTGACGCCGCCTGGAACGCCGGATGTCGTCGCTTTGATAGCGTCATCAATGGTTTGGGAGGCTGTCCAATGGCTGGTAAAAAGACGCTTGGCAACCTGAAGACTGAGAATCTGCTGAAGTTTGCAGAAAAAAAGAGAATAAATGCTCATATAGATCAACCGGCATTTCTGGAGGCTTGTAACGTGGCATCCGGAGTCTTTTTTAAATAGCGAATGTTGAATTGAATAATAGAACGATAGAAATAAGAACTGTAACTTTGAACCAGGAACTTTGAACCACGAACTTTGAACTTTTAATCTGAAACACATGCTTTTATCCGAAGAACATCACATGATCAGAAAATCGGTTCGCGATTTTGCCGAACGGGAAGTAAAACCATTGGCTCGCGAGCTGGATGAAAAAGGAGAATTTTCCATTGCGCTGACAAGGCGAATGGGAGAACTTGGATTTTTTGGGCTCCGCACCCCAACCGAATATGGCGGAATAGATATGGACACTTTGGCTTATGTAATTGCCGTGGAGGAGATGGCGAGAGTTGACAGCTCCCAGGCGGCTACGCTTGCCGCTCATATTTCATTAGGGATTGGTCCCATTATGAATTACGGAACCGACGAGCAAAAGAAGAAATATCTCCCAATGCTTTCAACGGGCGATGCACTCTGGGCATTTGGTCTCACTGAACCTGATGCAGGAAGCGATTCGCGGGCTACAAAAACAACTGCAAGACTTGAAGATGATAGCTGGATTATCAATGGATCGAAAATTTTTATCACCAACGGCGCCTCGGCAATTAACAAAGGGGCGACAGTGCAGGTGGTTTCAGGAGAAACCAGCGGGCAAAAGGAGTTTTCAACAATTCTGGTTGACGCCGATACTCCGGGATTTAAGCGTGTGCCAATGCACGACAAAATGATGTGGCGGGCTTCGGATACGGCGCAACTTTTTTTCGATGAATGTAAAGTTCCGGCTTCGAATCTCCTTGGAAAACGCGGCGAAGGATCACGCATCATGCTGAGTACTCTCGACAGCGGCCGTTTGGCAATTGGAGCAATGGGACTTGGACTTGCACAAGGCGCTTTCGAAATGGCAATGACTTATGCCAAAAGCCGGAAGCAATTTGGCAAACCCATTGCGCAGTTCCAGGTAAATGCCTTCAAACTTGCCGATATGGCTACGAAAATTGAACTGGCGCGAAACCTTCTTTACAAGGGCGCCTGGCTAAAATCTAACGATCAACCTTATGCCAAAGAGGCTGCTATGGCAAAACTATATTGCTCCGAAATTGCCCGCGAAGTTGCCGATGAAGCCGTTCAGTTACATGGCGGCTACGGTCTCATGAAGGATTACGACGTCGAGCGTTTCTACCGCGACCAACGGCTTCTTCAGATTGGCGAAGGCACTTCGGAGGTACAGAGGATGGTTATATCAAGGTATATTGGGTGCTATGATTAAACAATAAGCAAACATTTCAAGTCCCCTTCCCCCCGACCCCCTTCCCCTTTTGGGTAGGGGTTGGAGGTGGGGTCCAAGGAAAAATAAAAGAGAATTATGATTTAACAAACCTTGAAAGCAAGGAATGTTTAATTTAGACGAGTGAAAAATCATTCTGCCATGAAAAATAGTATCATATTATTGCTCCTTGCTGTGATGGCAACATTCACAGCATGTAAAAAGAGCGCCGATCCTGAACCATTTTCGAATACGCCCGGTTATTTTATCCTCACGCCGATGCAGGAGTGCCAAGACATAAAATCAGCGCTAAAGCAAACTTCGGATGAGTCCAATCCAGGTTTTGATCTCGGTGAAATTAAAGTTAGCCGCGAGTATTTTTTCATCCTCACTAACGGAGGAGATGAACCGTTGTTTGATGTACGATTCTCTACTTCCGTAATCGCATTCGAGGTAAGTCCTCAAAAAATCAGCAAAATCCCTGGAAGAACGACATTATCAAATGGCGCGCCGGGCGGTTTCATCCCTGTTATCACCCTGGGGGTTACTCATGGCAAACGTTTGAACGGAATGGGCTTCGCTCCTCTTTTACCAATGGATTCCAATAATTGCACGATTACAATATCGGGTAAAACATTGCAGAATGGAGATACAATAACGGTTTCGCAAACTGTTGAAATATTTACTTTTGCCAGGGTGATGGATATAAGGGTATTCGACAGCGAGTCCGAAATCGATCTGGCGCATCCTCCTTTTGGCGCGCTTTTTACAGGACCAATGGGAACTGAAACCTATCGCCTTTACAAAATAGCAGGTAATTACCTCGAAGTGGAGAATACGGGAAATATACCTATAATCGTATCTAATTATGATATGAATAACCTCCTCAATTCAATAACCATAGAGCCGGGAATAAGAAAAGGGATAACTTTTGCCACCTCTTTGCCATCAAATTCACTTGTATTTGATGGTCAGGGTACCATTACCCATCCCGAACGGATTCAATTGTTCGACGACGGCAGAGGATGTTTCTGTATTTCCAATGGCATAAAATAAGTATCTTCAAAGTTTCACAACCCGTTATTCCCTCGGTTTTTATCTTCTTCCGATAGGATAATTCCTTCAAAAGGTCGTCCGGGATATGAAAACAAGGTAAAGAAAACCCGGCAATCGTGTAAATCCCCGGTTAAACAGAATATTTTCCGCCATTAATCAAATTATTTTTTATCCGGTTGAAGATAGTTTTATTTTTGACCCTTATGATTACGCGCCTCCCTGTTATTGGAATCATTACCATTTCACTGATCCTGCAGGTCATAACCCTTATGCTTTTTCATGGGAAAAGCTATTCACAGGAAACTCCAACTCTCCTTGATTCAACCGCGCTTACAAAAAAAAATATCGTAGCCGTCCGTGTTGCAACTCCTCCAAAAATAGACGGACATCCTGACGAAGCAATATGGAAAACAGCGCCGGTAGCCGGGAATTTTGTGGAATACAGTCCGCGGAATGGCATCCTGCCTCCATTGCGCACAGAAATCCGGTTTGCTTACGACGATATTGCCTTGTACATCCTTGCCGTGATGTTCGATCCCAGCCCCGACAGCATTTGTAAGGAACTCGGCAGGCGCGACCAGATCGAGATTCTGAACACCGATTATATTTCCTTCGACATTCTGCCGTACAACGACGGACTGAACATGTATGAGTTCAAGGTAAGCCCCGCCAACCTGCAAAACGATTGCAAATACTCGGCTATCGGGCAGGACATCACCTGGGACGCGGTGTGGGAAAGCGCTGCAATCATCACCGATTCGGCATGGATTACGGAGGTGAAAATTCCATATTCCGCTTTGCGATTTCCAATGATTGAAAACCAGGTTTGGGGAATCAATATGTGGAGGAACCTGCACCGGCGCCATGAATATTCCACTTGGTCGTGGGTTGACAATAAATCGCAGGACATCTTCCGATATTATGGAACGCTAACCGGAATAACAAAGATAAAACCTCCTCTAAGACTCTCGTTTTCTCCATATATTTCGGGATATCTTGAGAAAAATCCGGATAATGAGCAGTGGTCTTACTTTATGCGCGGCGGTCTCGACCTGCGTTACGGCATAAATGAAAGCTATACTCTCGACATGATGCTGATTCCCGATTTCGGGCAGGTACAGTCGGACGACCAGATTCTCAACCTCACTCCGTTTGAGATTCGCTACGATGAAAAACGGCAGTTTTTTACAGAAGCTACCGAATTGTTCAACAAATGTGAGATATTTTATACCCGACGGGTGGGAAGTCTTCCTAAAAATTTTGCCGCGCCTTACGACAGTCTGCGGAAATATGAGAAGGTGGCGAAAAATCCTGATCAGACCCGTATCATCAACGCCACAAAAATTTCCGGAAGAAATGCCAAAGGACTCGGCATCGGACTTTTCAACGGGATGACCACAAATACCTGGGCAACCCTTCAGGATACCATAACCGGAGAGACGCGCAGGATAATGACCCAGCCTTTTACCAATTACAACGTCCTTGTCTTCGATCAGAACCTGAAGAACAACTCTTATGTAACGCTCATAAATACTAACTATTGGACTCCCGACGATGGTTATTCAGCCAATGTAACAGGCGCCGAAACGAGCGTCAGAAATAAAAAAAACACGTTGCAGGTGATTGGGCGTTTGAACGTAAGTCAGATATTCAACAAAGGAGTCAACCCGGATTTTGGTCACCAATATTTAGTGTCGTTATCGAAACCCAGCGGGAAGTTCCAGTATCAGTTGCTCAGGCAGGAAACCGGCGACACATATAATCCGAACGACATGGGGTTTATTTCATACAACAACGAAACCTATAATCTGATGCGGCTTTCATACAATATTTTCGACCCGGCGTGGATCTTCATCAACTCGCAAACCAACTTCGATGTAGTCTATTCAACACTTTACAAACCATACAGTTTCAAAACCCTCGAATTCATTCTTAACAACACAACCACTTACCAGAAATACTGGACAAGCTTCTTTTTCATTGGAATCCAGCCTTTAGGATTCAATGATTATTATGAACCTCGCGTATGGAACAGAGTGTATAAAGCGCCGTGGAATTATTCCGGTGAATGGATATTTTCCTCCGACAGCAGAAAGCCTTTCAGATACCTGCATAATTTCTCTTTCAGGTACAGTCCCGACAACAACAATGTTACCTGGGCAATCGGGGTAACCCCGCGCATTCGTTTCAGCGATAAATTGTCGGTTACACTCGATATCCAGGTTGAAAAGGATATGAATAATTACGGATGGGTGCAAACAAATTATGATTTGCTGACGGGTCAATCCATTTTTTTCGGTCGCCGCGACATCGCCACCATCAGCAATATTCTTGACGCGAGGTACATTTTCAGCACAAAAACTTCGCTCACATTGCGGGCGCGGCATTACTGGTCGCAGGCAAAATACCTCTCATTCTATTCTCTCAATGAAGATGGTTCTCTCACAGGTTCTGATTTCATTGAAGGACAGAATATCAACTTCAATGCGTTTACCGTTGACCTGCAATTTGTCTGGTATTTCGCCCCCGGAAGCGAGCTGAGCGTTGTATGGAAAAACGCAATCAACACACAGGGCGAAGAGCTTGTTGACAACTATTTCACCGATCTCGGCAAAACCCTCAATTCGCTGCAATCAAACAGTTTTTCGGTAAGGGCGCTCTATTATCTCGATTACCTCTACATTAAAAAGGTCTTTTCGAAAAAGAATAAAACGGAATAACCAGTGAATGTATTTTTTCTATCTTAGCCGCATAAAACCACAGGATATGAAACACATCGAAAAAGCCATTATAGTTTTTTTACTTTTTACTTTTCATTTTTTCATTTTTCATTCTTTTGCGCAAACTACAGCCAAACCTTACAACGAAAACCAGAATCCCCGCGCCGATCTGAAAAAGGCAACTGAACTTGCAAAAAATGAGAACAAGAATGTGCTGATCCAATTCGGCGGAAACTGGTGTTCATGGTGTATGCGGTTCCATGCTATGGTGAATGGCACGCCAAAACTCGATTCGCTGATGAAGGAAAATTATGTTTATCTCCTTCTGAATGTGCCGCGGGAAAAAGACAAACGCGATTACGCACTTTTCCGCGATTTTGAATATCCAAACCGCTTTGGATACCCAGTTTTCGTGATCCTCGATAAAAATGGAAAAAGGCTGAATACTCAGGATTCTGATGCGTTTGAACACCCCGACCCGAATGTAAAAGGCTACGACACTGCCAAAGTTATCCGGTTCCTTACAATGTGGACGCCAAAGGCTCTGGATGCGGCTTCATATCAGATGAAAGCGAAATAACCTCTCCGCATACCGATTTAATAAAACTTACCGCTGATTTCGCGTTAAATTTACATCTACTTTTTCGCCTTTAAAAAGCATAATTTATGTAAATTTCAACAGGATGTTCAGAACAACTTCAATAATTCTAATTTGCCTTATTCTGCCGATATTTACTATTGGACAAAATAAGAAGTTTTATGGAATAATTCTCAATGAGCAGAATCGTCTCCCAATTGCCAATGTCAACCTGAAAATCAGAAATACGAATTTGGGAACTGCAACGAATGCAGAGGGAAAATTTGACCTGACCTTAGCAAAACTTCCGGTGGCGCTTGACATCACCTGCATTGGGTTTGAAACGCTATCTTTAGAAGTTGGAGAAATTAAGGCGAAACGGGTTGAAATCAGACTGAAACCACTGGTCAGGCAACTCGAAGGCGTTACCATCACAGAATTAAAGGCAACGGCTGTTTACAGCGATCCGGATTATTCTGTGCTCGATTATGAAATAATGGGGGACAATCTGCTGATCCTCATTTTCAGATATCAGTTGAAACGTTCTACACTGCTGTTAATGAACAGTAATGGCGATACGCTTTCGCAGTCTTCACTGCCCGAATTACCTCCGTGGAAACTTTATAAAGATGTATTGGGCAATGTTCATTATTTTTCAAAAAAGGGTAACTCATTCCAATGTCGTTTCGACGAGTCGCTGAATTACCTCTGGTTTCCGTTTCGTACAACGGTGGATTCACTTTTGCGCATTATCGGTAATTTCAGTTTTTCCATGAAGAATCGTCTCTATTTCGTTGAGGAAAATTCGCCTGGATTTATGGCGGGAATGGGATATTTTGATAAGGATCAGGGGAAAAAATATTTGCAAACGGTGCATGACGCCAAATCGGCTTCGAATTATTACAGGGATAAGTATTTTTTTCTAACCCCTTCGCGACCGGGTGATTCCATTGTTCGTGATAATGACGCCCGCGCTTATGATTTTTTTACCAGGAAAAAAAGTATGGCAGGGATGGTTAAAATCGGCGATGACCGGATTGCAGTCTTTAATTTTATCGCCGATGTTATTGAAATCCGCGACGCCGAAGGAAATCTCATTGAACAAACGCCTATTTCCTTTCACAAAGATCCTGAAAATGCTTTTATTGCCTCTCTTGTAAGATCTTTTTTCCCCGGAGAAACCTGGAAATGGAGCGGAAAAATTCTTAAAGATGAAGTAAATGACGCTGTTTACACCAGCTTCAAAAAACATGGATGGATTCGCATAAGTAAAATTGATATTCAAACCGGTTCCATATCAGATGATTATGAGTTACCGATGCCTAATGTTGAAAAGATAACGATCCATCATGGAAATATTTATTTCCTTTACAAAGGCGCCGGGCAGGAACAAAAATGGAAATTATATAAAATGAAACCTGAGCCCACCGTCAGGTGAATAGCTTATAAAACTTGCGGGGTTTTCAAGTCCTTCAACAATATATTAATGTGTTCCCGTTTTCGCCTGGAATTTGCGACGCTAAAGTCACAATTTACTTCGTTTGCAGTATAGAAATATACTTTTTACAACTATTTCTTCGTTAATATTTCTGATTAGAATTTGTGCATGTCGCTTCGTTTACTTCTTCCTGTTTGCTTCGTTTTCATTCAATCTTTCGCATTTGCCCAATTCGGAATGAGTTTCAGGCAAGACGCTGTTGAGCGCCTTCGGAAAGGTGAATATATTGAAGCGTTGGAATACCTGAACATTGCGATTCAGAAAGAACCATCAGGTTCGGAATTGTACTACCTGCGAGGATATGCCAAATACGGTCTCGACGATTTTCTGGGAGCAGAACAGGATTATTCCCGTTCCATTGATCTCTCCCCTTTCCTTGCCGATGTTTTTACTAACCGCGCAATAGTGCGTACCCAGTTGCAAAACTTCACAGGCGCCATGGACGATTTTGACCACGCGCTCGAAATGGATGGCGCCAATGGCGAGATATGGTTTCACCGGGCGCGTACAAACCTTTTTCTGAAAAAGACCTATTCCTGTATTGTTGATTGCAACAAAGCTATTGACCTGAATTTCAGGAATGAGTCGGTGTATATCCTGAAATCAAGCGCAGAAGTGGAGATCAAGCGATTCAAAGAGGCAATTGACGACCTTGATCAGGCAAAAAAAATCAATCCATTGAACGGTTATATCTATTCCCAGCGGGGATTGGTATGGAATGAACTTAGCCAGAACGATTCTGCCATTGTTGATTTCAGCCTTTCCATTAATCTCGATTCAACCAACACTTTTGCCATCTTTAACCGGGCGCTATCCTGGCTTAAAATTCCCGACCAGGTTGCCGCCCTGAAGGATCTGAATACCGTTATCAGGATATCCCCATATAATTCATATGCTTATTATAACCGGGCGATTGTGCTT
>JBAXRP010000112.1:0-13408 GCA_037131145.1 Bacteroidota bacterium | reverse complement strand
AACCTGAAACCTGAAACCTGAAACCTGAAACCTGGAACCTGAAACCTGAAACCTGAAACCTGAAACCTGAAACGTTTTATATAAATAACTATTTTTCTAACCACTTTTCAAAATGGAATCATTCTTAATTTATAAACATCCACGCGTGGTCGCCTTCAAATAATTTTTCTCTTATCTTTTCTTTTTTTGTGTCGCTGACAGCCGGATTATGACGTATTTTATTGTATTTACGCATTTTATCGAACATTTCATCTTTTAATGAAATCACATATTTTTTAAATGAATTAAACTGTTTATTATCAATAATCTTATTATCGGCAAGAAAACTATAGTAAAGAATGGTTGAATCATAAATTTCATTCAGAACTTCATCATCGGCGTCGCTGTGTTTAAAAATAAATTTATGCATGATTGGTTTGAAATAGCCGCTTAAAAAATCAATATCTTCCCAAAGAAACTCGTCGTTACTAATTGTTTTCACGAAACCGAAAAACACTTTTAAGGCACTGATTAGCGAATGGTAATTGTGTGCTTTAAATTGATATTTTTCAGACAAAGTTTCCCGGAGAACAAGCATCTTATAGGCATTCATAAGCCCGATGTATTGATCAAGCTCGTCATTATTGTTATCGGTTTTTAACTTATTAATTTTTTTATAGTCAGCAGGCTGAAGATAAAATTCTTTCAGGGATAAATTCGCAGCATTCATAATTTTGCAATTGGCAAGATTATTTTTCGGGAAAGCGTGTTTCGGATCTGCTTTTATGGCAAGCTTGAAATATTTTTCTGCATCGTAATAGTTCGTTATCGCCAAACATGTCAACCCTAAATTATTAAGAAAATAGGTGTTTTTGGGCGCCAGTTCAACCGCTTTCAGTCCATATTCAACCGCTTTTTCAGATTGATTCAAAGTGGCGAAAGCAGTTGAAGCATAATCATAAAACAGCGCGTTATCGGGAAATTTTTCAATTAGTTTCAATGCGTAACGCACTACAAATTCAACGTGAAATGTTTTTTCAATATTATCGAAAGCTATATCAAAATCTTTTTTGAGAACTTCCAATGAGCTGACTTTTAAACAAATTTCATACGCAATATCGAGGATTTCTGTTGCTTTATCAATATTAACGGATAATAAACGCGATCCCAAATCGAAATAAACAGGATAGTATTCAGGAAAATCAAGAAGGATACGCTGTAACTCCTTAATAAATGCCATGTTTGACATTGGCTGTCCCATTCTTAATTGAGGAGGGAGCATTTCATCCAGGTAAAGAGACATGTAATCATCTTCCGCTCTTTTCCACCTTTTGGTTGCTGTAATTTTTGACGTTAGTTTTTCGATTTCAGGTTTTTCCATGATTTTATAATGGTTTGTGAAAATTTTAACTTTTTGGTGGAATTTTTTGTTTTGTCAGCATTTTTAACTGGATGCTATATTGCATCGGTAAAAATACAAAGGTTTTCTTTTTCCCAATATTCCGCAGCATCAATATTTTGTCGAATTTTGAATTGGCAAATAATGCAAGTTCCTGTCTTAATCCAATAAATCAGCTACAAGATGATCCAGGTTTTCACAATTTATTCAGTATTCTTTCTTGCAACTGCATTAGTTTCGTTTTTTATTGCTTTTCTTGCCTGGCAGCGACGGTTGGTAAAAGGCGCTATAGAGCTTACACGACTAATGATTTCCGCTGGCTTATGGACATTTTTCGTGATGTTTGAAACTGCCGCACTTACCATGCAGGATAAGATTTTCTGGTCTAAAATAGCTTATATCGGGGCGGTTTCAACTCCGGTTCTTTATCTGATTTTTGTTCTCCGGTTTACAGGCAAAGATAAATTCATCTCGTTAAAAAAATCCCTGTCGCTATTCATCATCCCGGTAATCACGATGGTTTTTGCAATAACCAATGATAATCATCACCTGTTATGGTTGGGGTTTTCGAAAATATCGAATGAAACAAATATTATGGAGTATTATCATGGAGTCTGGTTCTGGATAGGTTATATGTCATACAACTATTTGCTGCTTCTTCTGGCAACCATCTTTCTTTTCAGTTTTATAATCCGTCATACAAAAGTTTTTCGGTTGCAGGGATGGGTTGTTTTTATTGCAGGTTTGTGTCCATGGATCGCCAGCGTGGTTTATCTTACAGGCAGCAATCCGGTAGCAGGACTCGATTTAGTGCCTGTGAGTATTATTCTGAGCGGCGCGCTAATGGTTTATGCAATTTTAAACATTCGATTTCTTGATCTGGCGCCGGTTGCACGCGAAACTCTGGTTGAAACATTACCTGATGGTATTCTCGCCCTCGACGGTCAAAACAGGATACAGGACATCAATGAAGCTGCTTTAACTTTTCTTGGAATCCGGGATAAAAACATCATCGGTTCACCAATTGAATCATCGGACGCTGCCGTAATTCCGCTGTTGAATGCCATAATTGATAATGAATCTGTTGACCAGATAGAAATCGTAAACAACGCCGGACTTTCTACCTTCAGAATTATTAAACAGGCAATTAAAAGTATGCCGAACAGCCGACTTTTTGTAATTCGCGACATTACCGACCAGGTGTCGTGGCAAAGAGAGATTCGGGAAGGTGAGTCAGACATAATTAAAAGGGACAAGCTGCTCGTTGCAATCGCCGAAGCCACTGCGTTGCTCGTAGAAATTGAAAACATTGAGGATTCTATCAACAAATCGCTGGAAATAATAGGAAAGGCTACCGAAGTTAACCGTGTTTATATTTTCCAGAATCATAATGAGCCGGGGTATAAGACGCCATTGATGAGCATGCGTTATGAATGGACAGATGGTTCGGTTGAACCTCAAATTGACAAACCGGTTTCACAGGGCGTTCCTTATGAAATTGCCTGCCCCCGCTGGTATGAAATACTCTCAAACGGAAAAGTCATCGTAGGCAATATCAGGGAATTTCCAGAATCAGAAGAAATAGTTCTTTCTAATCATGGAATTAAATCCATTTTCGTATCCCCGGTATTTATTAATAAAAGTTTCTGGGGTTTTATCGGATTTGATGATAGCCATAAAGAAAGAAGCTGGACAGCGAGCGAAGAACAGATTCTTTCTGCCGCCACCAATACAATTGGCGCCGCTTACCTCCGTAAAAATAATCAGGACGAACTGATCAAGGCTAAGGAAAAAGCCGAAGAGAGCGACCGTCTAAAATCGTCATTCCTCGCTAATATGAGCCATGAGATAAGAACGCCAATGAACGGTATTCTCGGTTTTATAGCGCTGCTTCAGGAACCTAATCTTACAGGAGAAGAAAAGGAGGAATATGTAAAAATAGTAAAAAAAAGCAGCGAACGTCTATTGACTACCATGCATGATATCATGGATATATCTAAAATCGAATCAGGACTAATGCCGGTTCTGTTATCTGAGGTCAATATAAATGAGCTGACCGCGATCTTACATTCATTCTTCAAAAGAGAGGCGGAAACAAAAGGGCTACAGTTCTTTTTTACCGGTGGCATTGTCGAAAATCTGGATATGGTAAAAACCGACAGAGAAAAGCTGAATTCCATCCTGACAAACCTGATTAAAAATGCGCTGAAGTTCACCAAAAAAGGCTATATCGAATTTGGATACACCGCCAAAGGTGATTTTATCGAATTTTTCGTGAAAGACACCGGCATTGGCATTCCTGAAATCAGGCGACAAGCAATTTTCGGGCGTTTTGTACAGGCCGATATTTCACATTCGCGACTCTATGAAGGATCGGGACTGGGATTGGCTATAACCAAAGCATATATTGAAATGTTGGGCGGAAAAATATGGATGGAAAGCGAAGAAAGCTATGGAAGTACGTTTTTCTTTCAGATACCATTCATTCATGTAAAAAAGACTGTGGAATCTTCTACCCCGCCAATCAAGTTGATTACAAAACATGACCGTCCATTAAAAATTCTAATTACCGAGGATGACCAGGTGAATTATTATTTTCTCCGGGTTATTCTCGCTAAAGCCGGACATAAGGTTATGCATACCGTTACAGGAGGCGAAACCATAGAGATTTGTCGCCAAAATCCAGGTATTGACGTTATCATTATGGATTTCAAACTGCCCGATATGGACGGTTACGAAGCCACGCGTGAAATCAGGAAGTTCAATGCCGAAATACCAATTATAGCTCTCACTGCTTATGCCATTGAAGGCGACCGCGAAAAAGCTCTTGAAGCCGGGTGCAACCACTATCTCTCAAAGCCGGTGAAAAAAGAAGAGTTAATGAGGGCTTTAACCTGCGCTGTTCATTAATTACATTTTGTATAATGGGACAGTTCGGTAGGAAGTGAATGTTAAAAACGATTCAGGCTTGTTAGATGGTTTTGAATCTTTTGAATCTGCCTTATCTATGCGCTATTTTTGTTTATTTACCGGCGATATCATAAGCCATCAACGCCTTTCCGTGGCGGATATACAATACCCCTTTATTGATTACAGGATGAGCAAAGTGTTCTTTTGTACCCATGATTACCTTGAATTTGCTGATTAGTTCCATTCCCAGAGTTCCCTGCCGTATCAGGTTCATCTCTCCGCGCTGGTTATAGTAATAGAGCATTTTCCCATCGGAAATCAGGGCGCCGATTCCGCATTTCAGGGTATCGGTAACTTCGCCGGTGGCGATGTTCAGACTGTAGAACGATTTTTTACTGTCGCTTCCGCTGTAAATAAGGTTTCCCATCTTAATAAATCCTCCCATGTAATTATCAATAGCTTTGTTTCGCCAAACCTCGCTGATGCTGCTTCCGTCGAAGGATAGGTTCAACTTTACAGCGCCGTTGCCATCGCCGGCAATATAATAAAGCGCGCCGTTGTCGTACCACACCGTATTGCTATGCGTGTCGCCGTTGCCCGGTTTACGTTCCGGTAATGGAATGTTATCCTGCGGATGTGTCCACAGCAGTTTTCCGGTTTTTGTATCAATGCCCATCAGGGAATAGGCAGTGAATGTAACGAGAACGGAACGTGTCATAAGTTTGATTACCAGCGGGGAATTATACCCCGGACGTTCGCCATTGCCATTGCAAATCCACACAATTTTTCTGGTGAAACGGTTAAGCGCAACAACGTTGGTATCTTTTCCGCCCGGCGTAAAGAAGATAAGGTCGCCATCTATTGCGGGCGATTCGGAATGACCAAAGAGGGGAAGGACGTTATGGAAACCGGCATTGCCTTCAACGCGCCACTTTTCGGCGAGGGTTGTCAGATCAAGGCAAACCAGCGACCCCATTCCTGTGCTGAGGTAGATCAGCCCGTCGGCGATGGTTGGCGCCATTCTCGAACCGGCATAGTTAATCACCCACTCCTTTCCAAACGGCGCCTTCCGGATCAGTTTTCCGGTTAGATCATATACAAAAAGGTACGCCGTGGAATCCAGAGCGCCACAGATATAAAGTTTCCCGTCCAGAAATACCGGAGAACCGTAACCGTCGCCAACCCCTTCTGTTGACCATAGAAGTTTCGGACCATCTTTGGCCCAATCAGTAATGGCTGATGTTTCGGGATAAATACCGCGACGGTCGTCGCCACGCCATTGAGCCTGTGTTTGAGAAAATATCTCCGCTGAAATGGATATTGTAAAAGCGAGAATAATGAAACATCTGATGCAAGTCGTTTGAGGCGTCATAATTGGAAGTTTGTGACAAAGGTATAAGAGTTTCACTCCCTTATCAAAAAGTTTATTTACCTACGCTGCATTATTAATGACGTCATGCTATTTTATCAATGGGGTTTGGCAAATTGGAATGAGCAAGCCAGAATCGTTTTTGACATTCCGTTTCTACAGAACTTAAATTTGCTTCGTAATCTTATTCATGTCTTTTTACTACTGAGACACGGATTACACGGAGCTACACGGAGTTGAAGAAATTAAAAAAATCTCTGTGTTTCTCTGTGATCTCCATGTCTCCGTGGTTCATTTTTTTTATTCTTTAGCTCCTTATCATTTATATGGAGTAAAAATGATTTGGTAATTCAACGGCGACCGGTATAAACCGTGAACAGATCATTTGATCAGATTCCTGTAATGATAATACCTCCCCACCACATCATCCACAAATCCTTCAGTCTTGTAGTCTATTGGGTATATTTCAGTAGAGTCTGGTTTGCCCACCGGATCTTTTTTTGAGCGGTGAAGCAGGTAGTAATCAACATGCCGGTTCCAGATGTTTTTATTGCGGCCATATTTTTCAGCTTTTTGCCGTGCAGCAAGTATCCTGCCGATGCCTACATTATAGGTGGCAAGCACAAAGTAAACCCGTTCCACGGGATTGGTAATCTCTTCGGGAAGTAATTTGTCAATAAACCGGAGGTATTTAACTCCGCCCGCGATCTGTTTCGCTGGGGTTGCAACGCTGTCAATGCCAAATTTTACCGCTGTTTCGGGCAGCAACTGCATCAATCCGCTGGCTCTTTGCGCCGATACAAGCCCGGTTTGAAAATTTGATTCCTGATAAATCAGCGAAGCTACAAGCCGCCAATCCCACATAATTAGTTTGCTGTGGGTTCTGATAGCTTCATCAAAGGGTGAAAGTTTGTTTCCATTCACCGAAAAATAATCGCTCCGGAAATATCCGTTGATGCGGTTATTCTGGAAATACGAAAGGTAGGTGTGCTTGAGATCGCCCGATTTCTTTTCCTCCTTCAACCACTCATTAACTTTTTTACGCAGCGAATCGGAGTGAAGTCCTATCCCCCAGCTATATTTAAACAGTGGAAAAGCCAATACCGATATATCGAGATTCGGATAGTTTCGGTGATAAACCATTGCAACATTTTCCTGGATTAAAGCATAGCGGATGCTGACCGATGAAACCTGCATGATCAGTTCATCCTCGCTGATGTCGGCAACCTCTTTCAGAATCGCCTTTTTGCCGGTTTTTTTCAGGAAGGTGTGGTACAACGACGTCAGAAAAGGATTTGCCCGTAAGTAAACTGTATCAGATGGAAAATCCTTAAGAATTTTAACTGCCGCAGAATTACCATTTCCTGATTCCTTTCCTTTTCTCTGAACTAAAACAAGCCGGGTCTCGCCAATGGGATCGGAAAACCGGATTAGTTTTTTCCCTTCACTCGTTATCGGCAGATTTAGGGCGATGATGTCGGCGGCATTGTATTCCAGAAAATAGTTTAACCTCGATATGTCGTTGCTTGCAATAATCTTCACAGGTACGCCAAGGAATTTGCCGAACGATTGAATCAGATCGAGCTGATATCCCATAGGCGCGCCGCGATAGATAAAATAGTTGAGTGTGTTTTTGTCGGTAAGGGCAATCAAATAACCCCGCTCGCGAATCCGCCGCAAGGCGTCCTTTTTGGCTTCCTCCTTGTGGTAAAGATTCCATGTAGTCACGAAAGCAATGGCAACAACCGCCAAACCCAGAAGTATTGCCCTGACGATGATGAATTTTCGCGATTTCTGATTCAATATATTGATTTATGAGACTTTTCTGTACCTCCAGATCGCCAGGCTTAAAACGCACGCGGCGTAAATCACGAGGGCGAAAAAATGATGGCTGATGTCGGCAAACGTTGAACCTTTCAAAAGTACCATACGCATAATCCTGATAAAATACATCAGCGGATTAAGCCGGTCGAGGTTTTGAGCCCACTGCGGCATACTTTCAATAGAGGTGAACAAACCGCTCATCAGAATAAAGACCACCATGAAAAAGAACGAAACGAGCATGGATTGCTGTTGCGTATTTGTGATTGTAGAAATCAGCAGACCAAACGCCAAAATTACAAAAAGATAAACCGCCGCCGACATGAACACCAATCCCAGGTTTCCTTCCATAGGAATATTAAACAATAACTTTCCAACCGCAAGTCCAAACGCCAGTTCGAAAAGCCCTATAATCCAGAATGGCAAAAGCTTTCCTGTAATGAACTGGATTTTATTGATGGGCGTTACGTTGATCTGTTCGATGGTGCCGATCTCCTTTTCCCTCACGATGTTCATGCCTGAAAGCAGCAAACCGATTATTGTGATCAGCAGTACAAGAATTCCCGGAACCATGTAGGTCTTGTAGTTCAGTTTGGGATTATACCAGTAACTATAGTCGGCGCTGATGCTCTTTATTCCGGCCATCATCGCCGGACTGAAGTTTTCCGCCACTATTTCCCGGTTATAGTCAACCAGAATCATAGTTGAATAGGCATTGATCAAACCGGCCGACTGACCGTTTATTGCATTAATCACAAACTGCGCCTTTGCTTTTCCGTCCTTAAGAGCCTGTTTCTCAAATCCGGCTGGTATCTGAATGATCATATCCACATCACCCTTCTTCATCTCATCTTCTGCCACCTTGTACGAAAATGAACTGCTATGGATTTGGTAAAAGGGAGATCCACTGTATTTGCTGATTAGTTTCCGCGATGAGCCCGAAAGATCAAGATCAACAACGCAAACGCGGATATGCTTCATTTCATAAGTAGCCGCGTTCACAAGGATAATGAGTTGCACGATGGGAACAACAAAAATGATGGGTAACATCGCCTTGTTGCGAAAAACCTGCAGAAATTCTTTCTGAATTATATATAGGATTGTCCTCATCAGGCAAGGCGTATATTGAATTTTTTAATGCTCAGCGCAAGGAAAAAGAGTGTAAAACCGGCAAGGATGAGTGTTTCGCGCCACACGTATATGACGCCGTTTCCCTGGAGCATGATGCTTTTTATTATAGTTATGTAATATTTGGGCGGCATAATGGAACAGAATACCTGTAAGATTACCGGCATATTTTCTACCGGAAAGATAAAACCGCTGAGCAGGATTGTGGGAAGCATCAGCGCCACGAGCGATATCATCATGGCAGTCTGCTGGCTGTTGGTGATTGTTGAGATCAAAATTCCCAATGAAAGCGCCATGCTTATGTATAGAAAACTTTCAAGCAACAGCAGTGCAACGCTTCCGCGGATGGGAACACCGAAAACGGCGTTGCCAAGTCCGAGGATAATGCAGGCGTCAATGAAAGCAAGGAATACATAAGGAAAAACCTTTCCGATTATAATCTGGGCAGGGCGCAATGGAGAGACAAGCAGCAACTCCATGGTGCCGAGTTCCTTTTCACGGGTGATGGAGAGAGAAGTCATCAGCGCCGAGATAAGCATAAGCAGCATTGCCATCAAACCCGGAACAAACATAAAAACGCCTTTCAACTCGCCATTGTACATCATGCGAACTTCGGGTATGATTTGCGCCGGAACTTTTTCGGAGTTGATAGCGGCGAGGTAGTTACTGATAATCCCTGTGGTGTAGTTGACCAGTATATTTGCAGTGTTCGGATCGGAAGCGTCTGCAATGATCTGAATGCGCGCTTTACCGTTTTTTTCGAGTTTTCCGGCAAAATCCGATTCATAAATTAGCGCCAGTTTCACCTCTCCCTGCCTGAAAGCAGGTTCAATTTCGGCAACCGAATTAAGGTTCTGTTCGAGCATAAAGTAACCCGATGAAAGGATTTTCTCGCTCAGCTTTCGTGTCACAGCATCTTTCGAAGGGTCGTAGATAGCGATCTTAGCGTCCTTTATCTCGTTGGTGAGCACATACCCGAACAACAACAGTTGAACAGCCGGGAGTCCGAATAGAATCATCAGAGTGCGGTAATCCCTGAAGATGTGGAAAATCTCTTTGATTACGAATCCCCTGAATCGTTTCATGAAATTTCTTTGTTTGTTGCCCGGAACCAGAAAAACCGTGACGCCGATATAAGCAAAGGCACACCCATAGCGATATAGAAATTGTAAAGCCAGTCTTTGTTTACCATGTCAATTGTGCGTAACATTATCCCTCCCGATATCATTATCGCCATCATCAGGTAGCCCCGGATGTTGAAGAAAGAGAAGGCGCAAGGGTACGGGATGTTGAGTCCGCGAATGCGTTTGATGTGCTTACGTGAGATTTTTGCAAACAGCAGTACATAAAAAATTCCGCCAAAAACAAGTCCGGCGGCAATGCGCAACGCAGGTAAGCTGCTGAATCGTAGCACATACGAAAGTCCGCGACCGGCGAGAATTCCGCCAGCGGTTGTCCATGCCAGCCCCGCAATGAATAGCAGATTTCGTTTGCTTACAGATGGTTTGAAACGCGCCAGTATTCCACGCCCACCCTTTTCCCCCCTAACTTCCTGGGGTAGGTTATCTCCCCTCCCTTTTTGGGGAGGGGGCAGTGGGTTTGGTCTCGCAAGTTTAATAAACACCTCATTCATCGTCTCCACCCCAAACTGCTTTTTCAGGTTGTCAGGCGTATCGAGCGCGGCGATCCGCCCGTCAACCATTATAGATACACGGTCGCAGTATTCGGCTTCGTCCATATAATGGGTTGTAACAAATACAGTAATTCCACGGTGAGCCGCTTCGTAAATCATATCCCAGAATTGCCTGCGTGTTATTGGATCCACACCGCCGGTAGGTTCATCGAGAAAAACGATTTTAGGGTTGTGAAGGATTGCCACTGAAAATGCCAGTTTTTGTTTCCAGCCAAGCGGAATATCTCGGATTAGCTTGTTGCGGGCATTTTCAAATCCCAGTTGATTCATCAGATCGGCAGCGCGCATTTCAATCTCCCTTTTTCTTAAACCGTAGATTCCGCCGTAGAAACGGATGTTTTCGAAAACCGTAAGATCGTCATAAAGGGAGAACCTCTGACTCATGTAGCCGATGTTTCGTTTTACCTGCTCCCGCTGGGTATAAATATCGAATCCGGCTACCGAAAGTTCCCCCGAAGTGGGAAAGGAGAGCCCGCAAAGAATTTTGATTGCCGTTGTTTTTCCCGCTCCATTCGCCCCTAGGAAACCAAAAATCTCACCACGCTTCACCTCAAAGGTCAGGTGATCGTTTGCCACAAAGGAACCGAATTTCTTCACAAGATCTTTGACAACAATAATATTTTCGCCTTCTTTCTTCATCCTGTCAGCTATTTAAAACTCCACTCCCTTTTTGGAGAGGGGTCGGGGTCTGCATCAACTCCATAAAGCAATCCTCAATATTCGCCTCGATCTCGCTAATATTAATTTCCGCATAATTGAGACTCGCGAGGTGATTATGCAAATTCCGGCTAACCACATCCTGACCTTTGTAAGCAAGGTGCGCCGATTGCCCGAAAGCAAAAACGCTGTGAACTCCGGGATAAATTCTTAGATCGGCGAGGAGGCGGTATATATCGCCTGCTCTAACCGAAAGTAGGGATAAAGGATAATTGCTGATGACTTCCTGCGGGGTACTTATGGTCATGATTCGTCCCCCCTGCATTAGCGCAACGCGATCGCACTGGCTGGCTTCATCCATGTATGGAGTAGAAACAAGGATGGTGATTCCGGCAGTTTTAAGTCGTTTGAGCATTTCCCAGAATTCCTGACGCGAAACGGCGTCAACTCCTGTTGTAGGCTCATCGAGAAACAGAACCTCCGGCTTGTGGATCATTGCGCACGACAAAGCGAGCTTCTGCTTCATCCCGCCCGACAAGTTTCCTGCTTTCCGCGTTTTGAACGGTTCAATCTGGCTGTAAATATCACTGATAAGATCGTAATTTTCCTCAATTGTAGTTCCAAAGATGGTTGCAAAAAAGCTGAGGTTTTCTTCCACAGTGAGATCCTGGTACAGCGAAAACCGTCCTGGCATGTAACCGCTGATGTTTCTGATTTTCTTATAGTCTCTTACCACGTCGAACCCTTCAACGGTTCCACTGCCACTGTCGGGGAGAAGCAGCGTTGTAAGAACCCTGAAAAGGCTGGTTTTGCCTGCTCCGTCGGGACCGATAAATCCGAAAAGACTACCCTTCTTCACCTCAAATGAAATGTTATCGAGCGCGATGGTTTCGCCGAATCGCCTCGTGAGATTCTTTACAACAACGGAATTGGATACCATGCCTATTTCTGAGGTGGAGTGGTTTTTGTCCAGAAGGTATTTCTTCCAAGAATCGAAACGCCTATAAACCCGCGAACTTTAAGTTTGTTTGGCGCTTCAAAGCGAATATAACATTTGTAAGTCTTGCCGTTCTTAGGATCGTAAATAGTTCCGCCCGACCATTCCTCCTTGCCGTCGAAGGTGAAATTTTTCATATTTACCATCCCAACCAGCGGATCGGATTTTAATTTCGTATCAGGATTTTCAATATCGGTGCGGGGCTTGCCTGTAACTTTGTCGTTAGGTTCCTTCAACCATACAACCTTCCCGAAATATTTATCTTTTTCCTTGAAAAGTTCAATCTTTCCGGTTGCTTCCTGATTCAGCCAGGTTCCGATGATATCATCGGCTTTGTGAGTTTGTGCCATTGTTGAAAAACCCGACCATACTGCGAGTATAATAATAGTCAATAAAGTTGTTGCGCGCTTTTTCATGTTGGTTGTTTTGGTTATTTGGAAATTAGTTTTATTTCACCCGGCATCCCGATCTTCAGGCTGCCATCGTTTTTTACGCGAACTTTTACTGCGTAAACAAGGTTAACCCGCTCCTCCTTGGTCTGAATAGTTTTGGGCGTAAATTCAGCGGTTTGCGAAATCCAACTGACAACGCCGGTAGTTTTCGAATTTGTCTTTTCATCTTTATCGTACCGAACCTCTGTGGTTTGCCCAATCCGGATTTGCGGCAGTTGCGCTCCGCTAACATATACGCGGAGTTCCATAACGTTAAGGTCGGCGATCCTGTAAAGGGGTTTGCCAAAAGTAGTCACTTCGTTATTCTCGGCAAATTTCGTAAGTACAGTGCCTTTTACCCGATTGATAATATAGGCGTTTCGGATTGATTCGGTAATTTGGGCGATTTGCTGTTGAGCGCTTCCAACCTGGTCGTCAATTCCACTGAATTGGGTTTTGATTGATGCTATCTGTTTCTCAATAAGGTTAAGGCTCGAATTGATATCGTCGAGCTGTTTTCGTGTGGCGGCGCCATCTTTCATCAGGTTCGTCACCCGGTTTTGCTCGATAAGGATATTTTCCCGGTTTTGCTCCTGAACGGCGATCTGTGCAGAAAGATCCTCTTTGCGAGAGCCTGTGGCGTTTTTCTGATCAGAAACCTGTAGCTTTTTCAGATGAAGGTCGGTGGTGTCAACAAAACCAACGATCTGCCCTGAATCGAGAATCTGCCCCTCCTCAATGTCAAGTTGCATAATTCTGCCATTTGCCAGCGAAGAAACAGTGACCTCCGTGGCTTCAAAAGAGCCATAAGCATCGGGCTGGTCCTTGTCTTTGGTGCAGGAGGCGCCCAGAATTGCCAGGGCGGAAAAAATTGTAAAAAACTGGTTTTTCATAGATAGTCAGAATTTCGACAAATTGTGTTCATAATTGAAAACTTCCGCCTGACTGAAGGCTCATTAAATCCTTTTGTATAATCATGTCATCCCTTCGGGATTCTGTTGCAAACCCAATCTTTTCAATCTAT
>JBAXRP010000111.1:0-13432 GCA_037131145.1 Bacteroidota bacterium | reverse complement strand
CTATCGCGAAGCCGGTTGCGGGATTCCGCAATAAACTGACGCGAATTTTTAAACATAGGTTCCACATGGATGATATCGATCTTATGCTCCCTTGAGAGTTGCTTATGATAGCTTTTGTTTTGTGAATTGTCGCAAAGCAGAATATCGAAGGACACCATCCCTGAATTGTAGCTACGTTTCAGCGATTTGATGTAACGCAGCCACACGGGCAAAATATAATCCTTATATTCTGAGATGGGTGAAATGAGTAATATGCGGAATTTTTTTTCCATATTTATTTCGGATCAATACGGGCGTTGATGATTTTAAAATAGTGCGGGTTGGTGTTGAACTGTGCATTTACATCCGCCACGGCTTTTTTAAAGGGTTCGTAGGCGATGCCTAGTTCCTCTTTGCGCCGATCGGGATTGTCCTGCGTATAAAACACTGAATAACGGTTTGCGTAGGTAATAAACACCGGCGGTATTTCGGTGATGCCATGGCCGGCGGCGATGATGTCGTGAGATCGTTGGCGGCGGCGGATGATGAGCGTGCGAAGTTCCTCCTGAATATTGGATTTTGTATAACAGCGACAATCATCAAAAGCCAGGAGACCATCAAAAAAACCGTTATACTCGTCGGCGATCAGCGCGATTGTTCCAGGCTTTTTAATGGTACCCGGGTCAAAGATGATTTTATGCGGGCTACGCATATTTTTAAAACAATCTTTATCATTGATATTGATTTCGGGGTATTGCTTCCATTCGAACGGATCCGGAGTTACGATCAACACCCTCCCCTTTCTTTTAGATACTTCCAGGTCGATGAATTTCTGAATGAGTGTAGATTTCCCTGTGCCGTTGAATCCGGTGATCACATTCAGTTCAGAGGATCTATTACTTTGGCTCGGCTCCATTGTCTATATTTGAGTCGGTTTTCACCGGTTCCAGTTTTTCAGTAGGTACAGGCTGTTGTTGAATTTTGGCCTTTTCTTGCTCGAGTTTAATGCGGCGTAATTCGGCTTGAGCCATTTGGTTGTCTGCTTCAGCCTGGGCAGCTTTAAGGGCTACGGCTTTATTTATACCGCGTATTTTGAAAGCTTCGCGCATCTGCGGTCCATAGGTAAAGCCGATACACATCGCCAGGTTTAACCATGGAGGTAATCCAGTCCATCCATAGCCTTCGCACATTTCGAAATAACAGTCGATGATATCCTTCAGATCGTCGGGTTCGGCTTTCCATTCTTCGATATCATCCGTGTCAGCGATCAGAGACGTGATGAACGCCATAGCGCGATCAGTATTTTTTCCGAGCCATTTGGCTGTATTTTCGCGTTTCCCTTTCAGTTCTTTAGCGTCCAGAATAATCACCTGAGAGGCACCAGCCACGGGAGTATCCGGCGTGACTGGTGCATCAGGTTTTTCTGACATGGAAGCAGAAGCATCATCAATGGGTTTAGGCTCAGGGGTGATAAAGTCCTCGCGGTTCTGCGACATTTCCTGAAGCAGATCTTCGAGCGGAGTTTCTGAATAGTTTCTTATTTGTGGGGTATCGTTGGCTGTGAGCATGGGGTTGTAAATTTATTTTTCAAGATTCTTGCATTACGTGTGTTAAATATTGTACCTTTGTATTGAGTTTTATTTGCGGATAATAACCGTTGAACCCATTAGGAGCTAAGATTTAGGGAAACCTTTTCTTAGCTCTTTTTTAATACCTGTTTTCATCCAAACTATAATGAAATTTACCCGTATTCCTGACTTGTATGTTTATTGCAAAATGACAAATTTTACCATCAATAAACACCTTAACTTTAAAATTAAGATAACCGATAACTGTAGATTTGTCATTATCTTTACGGTCACCCCAGTTAGAGTATTTTGCGTATTTTATAAGTTTGTCAAGGATTAAAATAGTAGCTGCTTTTTTCAAATACATTGCAGCACCAAATGAAGTTTTTTTAGTACCATCACCAATAAATTCAACTTTAATGCCTAGGTCTTCATTTATGACCGAAATTTTATTTTGAAAATTTTCAGAATAATACGTTTTTACAAAGGCTCTAAGGCTTGATTTTTTAATATTTTCTAATTGATCTGTAGAAACTTTAGGAATTATAGTTTGAATATATTTCATAAAAAATCAGGAATTTTTAAAAGCATTGATCAGGTTCGTAACAAAATCAGAAAACAGCATGGTTTGCAGTTGTTCAATGATTTTGTTTTCTTCATTGATGACTGCTACGGTGATGTGCATTTTACTTTTTTCGAAGAACAATACACAAACGACATCTTCGCCCTGAAGCAGTGGTCGTTTTTCAATCCATGATTTGCGATAATCATCCACAGCGCCATCGAGCGTAGGAAGAAAGTCAGTAACCATTGGGAGTACTGCCTTAATTGCGGATTTTTTTAGATCAAAACCCATACCTACGAAATGTTATCCGTCATATTTTTGAATCGACGTAATTTCTCACCGATTACGGAAGATTTCGACATAAACATATCGAAGGGACCGTATTTGATCACGTGAAAAAGTAAGTTCTTGATCAGCATAGAACGGCTGATTTCTTTTTGAGCTATTACGGATTCTGCGGCACACATTTCATCGATAAACAGGATGCTTAATTTAGTCAGATCTACCAGCACGGCATTTTCCGGGATGGCTCCACTGGATGCCCGGAGTGAACTGTTTTCGGCTTGTAAGCGATTAATCTCATTATCTTTTGCGATAATGGTATCATTGAACGTTAAAACAGCGAGCTCAGAATTTGATTGTTTGCCTTCCAGGGCTGAGTACTCTGAGCTGAGCTCGGCGATTCGTTCTTCGGCAAAACCAAGATTTTTTTCAAGCTGATCGTTTTTAATGGTCAGATCGTCGATGGCGGCCACCAGCTCGGCGATTCGTTTTTGACCATCGGTATTTGGCTTTACTTTCGATAGAGCCATATCGACTAAACACTCGACTAATTTTCGATCAGTGACGGCATGTGTATTGCCGGTGATCAGTTCAAAATTCTCGTCGATCAGTTCAATCGTTTCCGTTGACAGACGGCAGCCGATTAATTGCTTTTTAAAGTATCCATTAATTGTTTGGACTTCCGTGTTTTTTTTATCTTTTTCATCCATAAGACTATTTATTAAATGATTGACAATCCTGTAAACTGTTATTAACTGTTATTTACTGTCGTTCAACTGTCGCGCGACAGTCGTTCAACAGTCGTTCTACAGTAGTTAATTTGTCATTAACTGTTATTAACTGTCGTTTGACTGTCGTTAACTGTTGACAAATTTAAAGGCAAAAGTTTGGTTTATGTACATACATCCATGCTGCTTACAAACAGCTTTCTAACAATTTGCACAAGTATAAGAATGCAGTAGTGACAGACCTTTAAAGAGTTTTACCCTAAAAAGTCCGGGACTTTTAGGGGTAAAAGTCCGGTACTTTTTTTTTGAGATAAGGACAGATTAACGGGTGCACTCCATCGCTTTTGCTTTTAGTAGCGGCTAGCATTTAATGATTTTGGAGTGGAACTCAAGGATTTTATAAAAAAAATTCATACCCGTAAAAAATGAACTATGAATAAATGAATTATTTTTATAAAACTTGCGAAGTCCTTGAATTCCATGTAAAAATCATATACATTTGCGAATAAAAGCAATAGCAAATCATTGCAAATATTCCAAAACAGGTACGATTCGAATCCCATTGGTACCCCAAAACACCACAACAAATCAGATAATTACATGATAAAAATCAAAATAGGTGGTGTTTTGTGAACAATAAGTAATGATTCAGATTTTAAGAATGAAGTGCAATGTAAGTAATGCAGATTAAAGAGGGCGCTGATTGCGGTCGGTGCCTCCAGTCCAAATTTAAAATAGAGGATACAAATGCATCGACTGTAATCAGTGCCTGAAAGTGAAGTTAATTCAATTACCTTGACAGGCTGTTTTCAGTTCGGTACTCCGAATTTAAAACAGCCTACAATAAAGCAAGCTAATTGATTTAACGAACGGTTTAATCAAATGGATGAAATGGAACGTAATGAGTAAAATATGAATTATTACAACCGATGAAAGGAGGTATTATGAGCGTAGAAAAACATGATTGAGTACTAGACTAGGCACGACGGTGTATGTGCTCAATGATGTTTTTCAGGCCACTTAAACAGGACTTATTTCGCTTTTATACGGAAATCGTCGGGATCGAATTTGATGACATCATGCATAATATTATAACAGGTCTCAAGGAATACGACATCTTCCATATTATAATTGATGATGCCTTTACGTTTCTTCGGGTCCTTCCAATGGATGTCAAGCGTCCGGGTATAGGTTTTGAATGCGGTACTTTGGCGCGTCAACCCCATATATTTTTCCACATTGATCAAGGATTTTTTTTCTATTTCAGGAAGAAACTTCTTTACAATAGAAAACACGTTGATACAATACCAATTGGGCTTGATCAGTTTGCCGAAATGCGTTTCGAGTTTGCCGATGTCGGGACCATAGACGTAAATTCGTTTTTTATCACGCAGAATCTTTTCGAGCACGTTCCATCTGAGGTTAGGACCGTAGAGGCTGAACTTTTCGCCGTGGGTGGTTCGGATGCCGATCAGGAAGATGGCACCGCCTTTATCTTTGTATTCGGTGTCGAGAAAAACGTCGTACATAGGAAATGAAAAATTAAAAATGAATAATGAATAATTACGATTAGAGTGTAAAAATACATTATTATTAATAATAACGTGAAAAAGATTGCAAGCTGCGGCCAACCGGTTTAAATTTTAACGTGAAATCCACATGCTGCAGCTCCCGATCCGAGGTTGCCGGGCATTGATTTTAACGGTAAATACAAATAAAGAAAAAGTATATATATAAATTCGCGGAAAAAAGTAAAAAAAAGCCCGAAAATACTGTGGAGGGGGAGTTTTTTTTTCAAAAGTGATACAAAATGTTATAAAGCAAAGATAGTTAATTTATTATCCTGTATCATTTGATGTATCACAATTCTGTATAAAATAATAACTTAAAATTTGTTACAGCGTTTATTTAAATATGATACAAAGTGATACAAATGATACACGTTTGTAAACGGATATCATATTTGTATCACTTTTGTATCACTTTTGTGATACACTTAATTAACTGATTTATAATTTATATGAGTACTTGTATCACTTGTATCACAAAAAAAGTAGGTTTCATAATATTAGTGTTTTTTTACTTTTATATTTCGGGCGTAAAAAGGTATTTGAAAATGATTTTTTTTGTAATTTTGTAAAAAAAACAATGAAAGCATATATTGATACATCCGTATTTGGTGGTTACTTCGATATTGAATTTGAAGCGGCCAGTAAATTATTTTTTGAAGAAATTGAAAAAGGAATAAAAAAGCCAGTAATTTCAGATTTAACATATTCTGAAATTCAAAAGGCACCATTACAGGTTAGGGAACTTTATAATAAAATTGAAGATAAGCTTACTACAATCAAGGTTAATAAAAAAATAGTTGAATTAGCAGATGCATACGTAAAAGCAGGAGCATTAACTCAAAAATCAATTGAAGATGCTATACATATTGCATCAGCTACGGTAAAAAAAGTAGATGTCATAGTTAGCTGGAATTTTAAGCATATAGTAAATTTAAATAGAATATTGATTTTTAATAAAGTAAATATAAAAATGGGTTATACAGAGATGGAAATTAGAACACCAATTGAAGTATTGGAAATTAATAAGTAAAGCCATGACAAAAAATTCTAAAACAAAAAAATTCGAAGGCGTTAAAACGATGATTGCCATTAAAGCAAAAATGAGTTTACGATACGCCAATAATTATGAATTATTATTGAAGGATTTAGCCGAACTCCATAAAAAATATGGAACAAAAAATGGCAGACTAAAAAAAATGCCAACTACGTAACCAAATAGAATATCAATTATTCCGATACGTCAGCAAAAGAATATTCCGAAAGTTCAGCGTCGGAGATGAATTTTGACCGTTCAAACACATACGGCCTCCCGAGAATAGTATAAGGTGTTTGAACAACGCCTTCATGATCAACAAAAGGAGTTGAGTGTCTTTTCATGACAATTTTTCCAGATTCAGCAGATCTATATTGCTCAACGTTCATTAAAGTAAGGGTACGCTTAATATAGTTGTCATCGTATTTGTTATTTAGGAAGGCTTTTTTAATGTAAGGTAACGTTGCATAAATAGTAGTTTCGTTTACATCAATAAACAGGTTACGTAAGGATTCACAGAGTTCCTTTTCAATAGTTGATTTATTGGATTCGACCAATTTACGGAATGCATCCGTAATAAGCAATTTGTGATCAAACCACATACGGCTTTCATGCTGGGAATGCAGCTTGCGGTTATTCAGGAAATGAAGAAAAGCAGGTATTTCAGCTATGAGGTTATCCAAGAACCGCACATTATCTTTTTCAGGTACCTTAATTTTGCGTATCCAAAAGCGTCGATCGTGGCTTTCAGCCATAATAAAACGTTCCTCATTATTCGAGCAAAGAATGAATTTACCGAAAAAATCAATTTCCACAGGATCCTTTTGCATCATACGGAGGGATATTCTGTCACCGGTAGAAAACTGTTTGATTTTTTCCATTACCCGTTTTTTCTCTATGAAGCTTTCTTCGCATGCGATGATGAGCTTGGTTGCCCAGGAGGCGTTAAACTGATCTTCGAATTGGTCGTTGCCAATGAGGGTGCAATTTTGGGTAAAAATGGCTTTAATCCATTTTACGAAGGTTGATTTACCTGTATTGTTTTCGCGGCTCACCAGACAGAGCACAGGTAGAATCTGAGTAGGATTTTGATATAATATCTGAAGGTAATCCAGACCCAGTTCAAAATGTTCCTCAAAAATATGCTTCACAAATTCGATGCTTACGTCGCATTTGCCATCTTCCGGTTCGTGGGTAAAAGGGCAATAGACATTAAAACAGTTATGGACAATCATATTATACTCCGTATGCGAAGGGATGTTGCAAAAGGCTTCGTATTTTTGAACATCTTGTAAAATATTTTTACCATAATCATCGATGATGGTTCCTTTTTGGCGCACATGGAAGGTTTTTTCAAGCTGGGCGTATTTGTTTGGAATTTTGACGAATTTATAATAGGTGTCGCCGATACGAAAATAGTCCGCAGCTTCAGCCAAAATCATTTTTACTAATTTACAATCTTTCTCGTTGTAGCTATACGTAGTGCCATGATAAATAAAAGGCTTGTCTTTTATGATATCCTGATGCCTCAAATAGAAAATATCGGCCGAATTGAACGCAAAATGTTTGATTAAAACGGTTGGATTCAGGGTTATATTTTCACGATAAAAATATACGGACCGTTTAGAATAGTTGGTAAGATCAGAAATGATCTCGTTTTCGGTGCCCGGATATACCATCAGGAGATCGTCGATGCCTTTGGGTTTGTCAGCATGTACATCAGAAAGGATGTGCGCGAAATAGAAATCCATTTTGTCGTTATAGCTTTTGAACAGTTCGCGACAGGTTAATGCAGCTTTATAGAATCCGCCCGGGCGCGTGTAGATATCCCTACCCTCTTTTAGAGCTGCAAGGCTTATATCCAAGCAATCGCCATCATGCAGCAATATAATATTTTCGACTTCACAGGTATTGACGATGCGCAGGACATCATCGTACATGGATTCTGTATCTTTTTCTTTGTAATGGGTGATCGAACTGAGTCCGATGATATCTAAACCATGCAAAGAAGCTAACCACGCTTTTTTATAGCCTTCTGTAAGAATGAGGTTTTTAATTTTCTTCTTCTTATGATACTTTTCGCATACAGATGGCGGAATAAAGGGATGTGTGCCGGTTCCTTTGGGAAACTGATATTTTATTGTTTTCTTCTCCCCTGTTTTGTCGTCGGTATATTCTTTGGGTATGGCAAAGCGTTTTACTTTATAATAATCGAAACGGTCGTTGTTTATGTTTGGTTTTTCGGGAGTTGCTTTGGGGTTATCGACAATAAAAAGATTATAGTTCAGATCGTAAACGAGGATATCAATATTGCCATCTTTATCTTCACTAAATATTTTGGCATCAAAGGAGCGGCGACGTTCACCGGGGATATTAAAAAAAACTTTTAGGATATTATTTTCATCGGAAACATGATATTGCGTGCAGAATTCTTGAAAATATGTAGGTTGTGTAGGTTGTGTAGGTGCTTTGGGTTCTTTTGCTTTTTTTGTCATTTATTCAGGTATTTGGTAAATGGTATTTGGTAAATGGTACTATTATCACGTTAAAATTTCACAGCCTGGCCGCTCGATCATTTAATAAATCCCGTTATAATTCGGGTACCATGGCAGCAGATCGGCGGCAGCCAGGATAAATTTTAACGGGTTCAGGTAAAAATGGAATACGTATCTGACCTTTCAACCGGCTTGCACTTATGGTTTCTATTCTATGCGGTGCATCGTATTTAAGATGACATTTCTGGCACAGGAAAAACAGGTTCTCATCCGCGCAGTTCTCGGGGGTATGGTCCATGTGCGCTACTGTACAAACTACCCGGATTGCATTTTCTTCATCCGAGAGGCACATCATGCGGGTTTTGCTGTTTATCCAGGAATGGTTGACGACTCCGCACCATTCGCACTTATCTTTAGCGCGGGATTGAATACGGGATCTTATTTCCTGCCAGTTTGCAGGGTATCGTTTTTTATTTTCTGGTTTTATGGGCATAAATTAGGTATTAGACTTTTAGATATTTAGGTATGATTTAAGAATTACCGAAAAAATCATTAAATTTAGAAGCATTGAGTTTTGACAAAGCAAGCTTCTTTTCAAGTTCAATGATCTGCTGACTGGTTTCAGCCAAATTAAGCATGTTTTGAAGTTGCGTAATTTTAGCATAATTTAAGCCCTGCTGATCGTTATGAGTCAAAGGATTTGGGTTTAATACCATCATACTATCACGATGCCGATGATTTTCAAGCATATCAGAAACGGCTTTTTTAAGAAAAGGAACATCCAGTTCAAGAGAAAGTAAATTCATTTGCTTAATTAGAACGCATTGTTCTAATGCTTTTTGATACGAATCGGATTCATTCATAAGATTGAGTTTTTAGTAAGGTTTGAGATTGAGTTTTGTTTTGCGAGAAAGCCCGTATTTAAGCCTGAGTCGCTCTGTACGAATAGTAGCATTGCGGCTGGCGTGGACTTTACTTACCAAAGCAGGGTTATAAGACATAGGTGAAATATGACCGGGTTTAAATCGGGTGTTTTCGCTGTTGGGAATGATCCATCCACGCTCTCCTTTGTGTGGATGCGGCGGATGGGCTTGAGTTGCCATTTCAGTAATTGTAATGCGGTTCTTTTCTAGAAAGCCGGGTTCTTTTTCTAAACCGAGTTCCCGGGCTTTGCGGATTACGCTTCTATATGATATTTTAAGATGATCGGCTAAATCACAGTTGAACTGAGTAGCAAAGTGTTCGGATAAATAATCAAGCATCGGCCTATCCCATATAATTTTATACGGGCGAGGCGTGCGTTTTTTAGGTTTAATGGGCCTTATGGGTCCAAGGGATAGTTCGCTCATGACTTACCACCAATAAATTATTTTACCGATAAAAGGCTTATCAAACCACTTTGTAAAAGAATCAACACCATCAAAACCATCTTTTATAGCTAATTGAAATAAATTTAAATATCCATTCCCACCAAAATTACAAAAGTCACCTGCGGTGTTAAATTCGCAAATTTGCATACCGCTAATAAAAATAACTATTGTTGTACCGGCCCAAAAAATTTCTATTTTGTCAACACGAGTACAGGTTTCTAAAGCGAATTGATAATAATTTTTGGTTCGGACACCGGTAGCCATGTGCATCAACATACCGGGTTTCCATCGGTTATGTTTATCTTCTCTGATTGTATGTTGTTTGATACCAGATAAAATGGATACAACAAAATGTTCTTTAAATCCGATTACCATCACAATTATTTTTTAAGGTTTTGCTTAATTCATTGAGTTTTATGCATCGTTTTTTAGTGAATGCATCGAATATTTCTTCTGTAGGAGGATCCTGAGAAACTTCTACAGAGCTTACGGCTGGCTGCATTTCCTCTTTTACTTTTACCACAGCAGGAATAGTAGGCTGATGAAAGAGGTCGGTTTTGGGTGGCCAGGGCTTACGGGTTTTCAAGTTTAGGTTTTTAGACTATTGGTGTAGTGTTTTGCGGATAGGCTAATCTTTCAGCAGGGCTCAGGTATTTGGGGTTATTACGGACCAGTTTCGCGTGATGATAAAAACATTTATCCGCGTCGGGGATTTTGTGCAAGAGGTTTTTTTTGAGAAAGGTTTTGCAACCGGGAACGCAGCATTGTTTTTCTGATTTTTCGTTGTCTTTATATGGCTTTTGCATAGAATTAATTTTTTATCACGATAATTTGTATCAGATCTTCCGGAGAGGCCATTGCATTTTCACGGGTTTTTGTTGTGCTGCAGCTGCGGATCCGTTGTGCCCGGAAAGGTAAAAACACGTTAAAATCAGGCATGATTAATCGGGTGTTTGGTTGGGCAGGTTTCAATTTGTATGGGAAAATCGGATTCCGCCATACGGTCCAGCGGGAAATATAACGAATGACAAAGCTCTATTTGTTCCTCGATGCACTCCATGACATCAGCGTCGGGATTGGGGTTGATATCGGGATTGTTTAAAGCTTCTTTCATAGAAGTGAGGTTATTTATCAAGCATTTGATGCCTAACTTCAGCAGTATGATTTTGTGTTTGTTGATGATGATTTCCATTTCTTTAGGCTTTTAGGTGGTTAGACTGTAGGCTGTAGGGTTATTCATCATCAAATTCGGTTTTTATTTCGTCGCAGTTAGGGCAGAAATAAGCATCGGATAAGTTAATGTAGCAAGGCATTCCGCAGTCGGGACATAATCTTTCATCATCGCCAGTAGGATAATCAATAACATATCCTTCGGGAGTTTTAAGTTTCAGGTTACAAAAAGGGCATTCGCCATCTTCGATATCATTAGTGTCTATGCCTTCATTGCAATTCGGGCATAATCTGACAAAGTTTGGACCGTTATCATCATCATCATCCAGGTCGTTAGAAGGCATTGGCGTTTCTTTGCCTGAAACGGCTTTACGCATATCATCAAGCCCATCAAAGAATCCTGAAACGGAACGTTTGACAGCGTATAGCTCGTTTTTAAGCACTCTTATTTCTTCCTGAGCTTCGCGCAGTTCTTTATCCTTTCGGGGCTTATCATTAAGATAATAATAAGCCTTGCGGAATAGTATTTTGGTGTTGGTTTTCTCGCCGGTGAGGTCGCTGAGTTTTTTAATGATTTCCTGCCGATCGGGATCCAGCACGATGTCCATGCGCATGTTTTTCGGCGGTGGCGGTGGTGCCTGTTTTTTGGGAGTGGGTTTCTTTGTGGCCATTTTGTTAGGAGTTTAGGGGGTTAGACTTTAGGCTTTAGGGTAGAAAATTCATAGGGTTTTCTGCGGTTTTCTTCGATTTCGGCGAGCACAGCATTTAATTCAGCTTCTTTTTCCGGAGTGAGTTCTTTAGTTTTTTTGAGCCTCCATTTTGTATTACTGATTGCTTTACGCGCGCGCGCTTCATCCGGTGTATAGAGGCGCAGTACTTGCTTTGCATCGGATGCAACTTTATTGGCATTTGGTACCATTTTCTTTGCACCGGGTGCAATTTTATTGCTTGCTTTTTTGCGTGTAGCATACCCACGTTTTTCGGAAACCACAGGTTTAGTTTCTTCCACTGGATCAGAATCCGTATCGATGTATTCGATACTGAGTTTTTCGATGGTGATTTTAATTGTCATGGTTATATAGTTAATAGTGAATAGATAAAAAATAATTTTATTCAAGTTCTTCTGACCATTGGGATAGCTCGTCGAGCATTTCCTGAAGGCGTTCGGTACGGACCAGAAAATCTTCGCCTTTTTCGGATTCTTGCCATTTTTCAGAACGGCCTTCAAATTCTTCAGTACGCTTTTCGATGGTAGTTTCTAATTCACTACTGAGCGTTTGCATGTGTTTTAAGATTGTTTTCATATTATTAGGTGTTTAGGGGGTTAGACTTTAGGCTTTAGGCTAGATTATAGGTTGCCAATTTTCAATAAGTTTCGTGGATTGATCAATAGTTAAGATCTTGGTACCGCATTTAAAGTCGGTAATGAGATAATCGGGAGTGATTTCAGGTACATTGAGGATAAAGAGGATGGTTTTTATTTCGACCTGAGTCATGCGAGGCGGATCGTTTAAGATCTGGGTGCATCGGGTTTGTGTGATGCCCATCAGTTCGGGGAGTTGCTCGAACTGTGCGGCTGTTAGGTGTTTTTTTAGCAGTGTTTTGAAGTCCATATTACAAATGAGGTTTTAGGAGTTTAGGCTTTAGGTTATTAGGTAGTTTACGAACGGGTTTGCGGCGACGTTCGATGGTGATGATGATGGTATCGGTATCGTTTTCGATATAGAGGATTTTTTCTCTTCCTTGCATGTGGAAGAGAAACAGTGGGTGCAGACGTTTGTTAAATGCACTGCGGATACCTAATTGAGACATCTCATAGATAGGTAAACAAAAGCGTTCGGGGACTAAGTATGGATATTGCATGGCTATTTTTTCCAACTAATAATACAAATGGAAGTGTTTAGTATCTGTTTAACTTTATAACCAAGCCTAAGGAGCTGTTTTATCAAAAGAAATGAAAGACTTGCTTTTGTCTCGTATTTACCGTTCTGAGAACTAATTTCAATATCTTTAAGAATAGAAATCAATTCTTTATTATTATCGTCAGAAATTAGTTTAGCTTCAGCTGCTGTTAGAAATTCAAAAGAAAGCACATTATCTTTCACGCCTTTAAGTCTTATTATTTGGGCTTCATGTATAGCAATTTCATCTTCGATATTAATTTTTTTCAAGTGTGCCGAATTGCAATAAAACTTAGCGCCATCAGATGCTGTTATTTCAGTATCTTGAATATAATCTTTATAATGAGACGGATTACAAACAAAAGCATGATAAGTGCGGGTAAGATCAATTTTTGAAACTGTATAAATTTTATTTGGGTATAGAATATTTAAGTAGATAGGGTTGAATTTAAAATCTGTAACTGAGCTATTATCACAAACAATTACTTTATCATGTATTTCCATGTTATTAGTTTTTATGGTTTATAAAAAAATATTATACTGAGCGATTTTGTTTATTTCCTTTTGCTCGAGTTTGGATGGAGTGGAGTTACCACTGAGCCAATTTCCGAATTTGACATAGTTTATTTCGCAAGCTGCGAAAATACGGTTGCGGATGTCTTTTTGGTCGCGTGCTGGTAGCGAGAAGTACCAATCTCTAAATGATTCTGTAAGTGCTGTTTTTTCAGGGGCTTTTGTTTTCATAAAATTATTTTTTGGTATTTAATTTG